>JBMYRY010000057.1:0-9550 GCA_049602795.1 Bradymonadia bacterium | reverse complement strand
TGCGTCCGCCTCAATAACCTCGGTCAACAGCTTCTTGAACAACTCTTCATCCTCAGCGCGAACAGCATAGACTTCCGCAAACAAGATTTTGCTGTCTAGATAACTCGGGTCCACCGCAACCGCCGCCTCGAAGTTAGCGCGGGATTTAGCCGGATCCTTCCCAAATGGAATCTTGTACCAATATGCTCCGAGGTACCGTGACGGACCGCCGTACCAAAACGTATTATCAAGAGCCTGGCATCGCTGAATAATCATCAATGCTCGGTCCTTGTACTTAAGGAGTGATGTAATGCCATTATTTAATGCCCACTTTGCGAGGTTGGTGGCGTACCAGTAAAGAGCCTTTACATCTTCTTTCTTCGCACTTTCCAGGGCCTTCTTCCAAACAGCATCCGTGTCAGAACCTGATTTAATCTGTCCAGCAAATGCAGGATTGGACAAGGCAAGGGCTGACTCCGCCGCTGCTACACCAGCCTCATAGTTTGCCTTTACGGCATCTTTGTCATCTGTCCAACGGTAATGGACGTTATTTAAGAAGTAGAAGGCATAAGTCAATTCTCGATGGTACGCGGGATTCGTAGCGTCAGCCTTGGCTGCAGCTTGCCATTTTGCGATGGCCTCATTTGCCTTCGCTAAATCTCCACGTTGACTCCACAGCGCTTTCGCCTCGGCGGCAAGTGCCTCCGCTTTCGCTGAATCTGCGGATGTCGCTGTCGCAGGCGTTGTCATCAATGTGCTCTGCCGACCACCGCATCCGATGGCGAGTAGTAATAATAAAGTCAAAAACCGATACATTGTTGGCTCCTTCAATTCTAATCGATGGATATTTTCCCTGACTCACCTAGCATTTCCCCCCCTCGCTTTCAAGGGATCCCGATAAGAAGCATCCTTGGACATCTTTGAAATGGTAATTGTTCATAGTTTCACAAACAGCGGTTCGCGAAGCACAAAGAAATCTTGTGTTTTAGAAGGGATAAAGGGAAGATGTAGCAATGAGCAGTTCGCAAGACTCAACCCTAGAAGAAGACGTCATTAATGACGATGAGCCATCGACAAATGGGCAAGGTCAGGTGGGCATTTCTAGTCCAGTCCAACAGACGACAACTGACTTTTCAAGAATCAGCTTTCTCGTTGATGAAGAGACTTCAGATGATGCAGCATTTGTCGAAAGTGATGAGATCACCGATTCGTTCGACCCGAATGACCATACCGACGAGCATACTCAGATTGATGAAGATCCCTTCGAAGAGAGTTGTAATACCCTTGAGGTTGACGATGAATGAGTTCTCTTTGGAGTAGTTCCCGCAGACCGAAACATCACGTTAAGGCTTGGTCCACTGTTTGCGAGGACCAAGGTCAATCGATTCGATAGCAACCAAAATCCAAACGTGACTTTTTACACCGACGTGGGCTCACGCCACTCGGCAATGCCTCTCCAGTCATTAGGGCGTCCACGACCAATCCCAGGCGTTTAACCGCCGTAGTCGGTGTTTCAGTGGGCAGAAATACATCAGGAAAACCATATTTGGGCAAGCCCGCAGTGCGAACACCAAGCTGGCCATCAACTCTCCCTCCCACGAAACGAATCTGTGAGGCGAGCCGTCCAGGTGCCTCCAACAGCGTTCTCAACTCGGTCGCAGCCATGGCTTTTCTGCTTAACAAATCCACAATAATACCGTCGTAAGTCTCGGCGAGAAAGAGTAGACCAGCTAGAGTCAGTCGGACATCCTGCGAGTTAGGTAGCCGAAACAAGTTGCCCTTGACGAGCAAGACGGTCTTCGCCTGGGATGCTCTCGATCGTTCAGTTCGCGAAAGCCGTTTCAACCAGGGCTTAATCAGATGCATTTCCGCATTCTTGGCATTAGGCGTCGTGTGGTTAAAGACATACTCGATTCGATAGTCCATGGGCACATCATTCAAGTTGCCGAGTAACTCCACATATCGAGCGTCTTCGCCCCGTAAAGCAGCCCACAGCCGTTCTCTTTCCGCATCCGTACTGAACGCATTTTGAGACTTGAGCAAGAGTACATAAAGATGATGTGAACGGTCTGTCCTTGGCACGTCATCCGGTCCGCCGCTCAGTGCCTGTTGACGCATCAAGCCCTGTGGGTCAGTACGACTCGCATTCATGGCTGTTGTGCCACACCCCGCGAGAAAGAGGCACAGCGCTGCAATCAGGTGTTCATATGTCACGGCTGAGAAAACCTAAGTTCGGATGCCTTGATGATATGAGACCAAAGTCGCTTCCCGTTTGCATCTTTCGTCTCCATCAACACCTGCCGCTCTGGCCCTACGCCGCTGAAGTGAAGCATTCCGAAATTGCGCTTTTTGGTCACGAGTGTACCATCAATCCGTACCGGGCTATCAAGCTCTCCCGATGCCGATGCCCCCCTCGATGTGAGCGGTGAAGATGTGAAATCAAAGAGCGGATAAAATCCGTCAGGGCGAACCTTTACGAGTTCAGCATGATGACGGTCCCCACTCAGAAAAAACACGCCTTCCACTTTTCGCCGACGAAGCTCATCAAGAAGGCGGTCCCGTTCATATGCGAATTGCGCGTAGCCCTCCCACCGGTCATAAGGACTTAGGAATTGACCACCGCCAACAACCACTTTGAAGGTTGCCCGGCTTGTGGTCAACGCATCCAGCAACCAGCGTAATTGCGTCTCCCCCAACTGCGTTTTGTCGTGCCCATCCGGAGCTGCCGAAGACGAGCGATGGTATCGGTTATCCAAGAGAAAGAAATCAGCATCACTCCACGAGAACTGCGTAAAGACCCCAGCGGTTTCGGGCAGGCCATAACTCGGGTTCATCCAGAACTCTCGAAATGTTTTCAGCGAACTCCCCTTGTGCACAAAAGTCCAGTCGGCATCGTTTGGTCCATAATCATGGTCATCCCAAATTGCGTAATGGTGCGTTCTGCCCAACAAAGCTTGAAGGTCGGGTAGGCGTCGGGCATGGCGATATCGCCGGTGAATACCCGCGGAACTTGCCCAATCAGCGGGTCGTAAGTAGACCGCATCACCAAGCCACAACATAAGGTCTGGATCCGTTTGCGCAATGGTCTCAAAAATTTCATAACCACCGCCATAGGGCGGTGCAGTAGTAGAATCGACATTCGTATCGTTGATATACGCACACGACCCAAAGGCAAGGGAGAAATCCGGTGGATCAGAACGCCTCTGCCAAATCACTTGGGTCTGGAATCGCAAAGGTCCCTTCGACGGTTGTTTGAGCCATCGCCCATTGTGTTTAAGCTCGATTTCATATCCGAATCGCTCACCTGGGGGCAGGTCAGTCAATACCGTGGAGGCTGTTCGACCGTCGCGTCCCGATAAGTTCAGGTTTCTTACGGTGGTCGCACCTGGATTTTTCGACGTCCAATATCGTATGCGGGCAGGAACCTCGGAAGACAGTCGTGCCCAGACCGCAACCTCCTTGGGCGTTGAAAACCCATTCATGGGTCCAGACTCGATGAAAGGTGCAGCCGTGGAAGGTGTACAGGCGAAAAGGAGTGAACACACCACCAACAACTCAACCATATACTGTCGTCTGTGGAACATGAACACCTCGCGCGGGTCGTTGTTTTAACCCTGTCGGGCGCTATAGGTCTTTCGCAACCCTTTTGCGATTAAGGAGAGCTGCATATTGGAAGTGCCCTCGTAGATTTTACCGATCTTGGCATCTCGATAATACTTCTCCACAGGATATTCCTTCGAAAAGCCCACACCACCCAACAATTCAATGGAGAGTGAAGCGACTTTCTCTGCGACCTCTGATGCATAAAGTTTGGCCATCGCAGCTTGCTTCAAAAATGGCTTGCCGGCATCTTTCAATCGAGCCGCATTGTACACGAGTAAGCGGGCTGCTTCGATCTCCATGGAAGCCCGGGCATACTGAAATTCAACCCCCTGAAATTCGGCAATCGCCTTGCCAAACTGTTTACGCTCAAGAATATACCCCATCGCGTAATCGAAGGCGCCTTGTGCAAGACCGAGCATCTGAGCCCCAATGCCGATGCGTCCCTCATTCAGCGTTTCAATCGCAATCTTGTACCCAATACCCTCGTCACCGAGTCGGTTCTCAACTGGCACTTCACAGTTTTCGAGAATGATCTCGGTGGTGCTCGAGGCACGAATTCCGAGTTTATCTTCCTTAGCGCCGACAGTGAATCCAGGGAAATCTCGTTCGACGATAAAGGACGTGATGCCCTTGTAGCCAAGTTCAGGGTTCAAGTTCGCCATCACGAGAAAGACCGAAGACTCCCCACCATTGGTGATCCAGAGCTTCGTGCCGTTGAGAATATACTTATCGCCCTTGCGCTCAGCTCTCGCTTTGAGAGCGAAAGCATCTGAACCCGAACTCGCTTCACTCAATGCGTACGATCCGACCCATTCAGTGGCTAGTTTGGGCAAATATTTGCGTTTTTGTTCTTCATTGCCGTAATTAATCAACGCATTGATCACCAGAGTGTTTTGAACGTCCGCCATGACGGACACACTCGGATCAACGGCTGCCAGTGCTTCGATCGCAAGGATTGCCTGCATAAAGGTTCCACCAGCACCATCGTATTCCTCAGGAATTTCGATCCCCATAAGACCCATGTCGAATAGTTGTGGAATGAGGGTCTTGTCGATACAGGCTTCCCGGTCCATCCGGGCAACATGCGGTCCAATCCGGTCCTTTGCAAAACCGGCGACTGCCTCCTGAAACATTTTCTCATCATCGCTCAACACGGTAAGTGCGTGGTGTGTCATAGTCCTATCGGTCCTCTTAACGTTTTCAGATTTGGCGCTCTCGTACTCAATGCCGTTGCTGCATTGCGATACACCGCCCGCTACGTTGGTTACCGTATCCACTCATAAGCAGAGACGCAACGGGTATCATACTTTCTCTTAAACTTCCTGTTCGAGAAACGCCTCCAGTAATTTAGCCGAAACCACAATTAAATCTCGCTCAGTAATCATGCCAAGCAACCGAGTACCAGTTACGACCGGTAAACAAGAGACCTTTTCTTCTCGCATGATGTTAATCGCTTCTGTGGTAAGTACATCAGGACCGACAGTGGTCGGTGAGGTCACCATAATTGTGCCAACTTCCACGAGTTCCGTCTGTTTGCCGCTTGCCACTAACCTTAACAACGCTCGATGCCCCAAAAGCCCGACAAGCTCACCCGACTCATTCTCCACCGGGATATGACGGACGTGTGACCATTCCATGACGCTTGCAGCTAAATCGACGATATCGTCGGGTCGGACCGTGAATAAGTCTGTATTCATGATCTGTCCGACCGTTTGATAACTGAGACGCCAATTTCGGTCTCGTTTATCTTGGTCAATCTCAGCAAGCGACCACTCATGGACCGGTCGCCCTTCTTGTTGCAAGGTCTTCATCGTAGAGGTTAGCTGCCGCAGGCGAAGATCCTCTGTTCCCGTATTTGCCATATTTGCAAGGGACTCCACCATCCAGCGAGCACCTGTGCGTTCACTCTGAACACGCTGCTCAATGACGCCGAGATATCGATCGATGTCTCCCTTCGTAATCCCGGCGTTTTCGAGCCCTTCTCTCGCTCTTGGTAAAAGCTCGCCTTGAATCAAATCTGTTGCGGTTTTGGTCCGATTGCCCACCCAGGTAAATTGAGCTTTGAGACCGTTTCGGGCCGCAGACACAAAATTGTCCTTGGCATGATCAAAACTCATCTGCTCCGAAATCGGCGTCTTCTCATCAGCGTAGGACGACATCAACCCAAAGAAGAATGCGGCATTCGCGACTTCATCGACAACTGTAGGACCGGAAGGCAGCACTCGATTTTCAATGCGCAAGTGCGGCACACCATTACTGATGCCATAACACGGTCGGTTCCATCGATATACTGTACCGTTGTGAAGACGTAATGCTTTGAGCTTGGGAACGCCTCCTCCCCGTACAACTTCAAGATCGTTTTCATCAGGCTCAACCGCGATCACAATCCGTTGGCGGCTGATATCCTCTTTAAATAACTCAAGAACGGATGAATCAACCCATTTGCTCCCGAAGTGAACGCGAGACTGTGATCCCCGGTCCGTTTGATAAGACTTTCGGGTATCCACCGAGCGCTCAAACAGTGCGATACGCGTCTCACTCCACAACCTTTTACCAAGCAAGATCGGAGAATTGACGGCTGCCGCAAGAACGGGCGCGGTCACGGCCTGCGCGATATTGTAGAGACTCGCGAACTCATCTTGTCCAACCTGAAAGTGAATCTGGAAGCTCGTATTACATGCCTCGAACATAACGGAGTCATGGGACATTTCCAGCTCGTCTATGCCTTTGATCATCACATGAAAATCACCGCCGCGTTGATTTGACATCACTCGATTTAACTCAAAGTAGCGCTGCTTTGGCGTCATCATCTCTAACGTGATATCCGAGCGCCTTAAGGTGGGCAGGATTCCGGCTAAAATCACATCAGTTCCCAGCGCCGATGCATGCTCACGAGTGTAATCCAAGACCTGATTGAGTTCTTGTTCCATGGACCGAAGACAGTCACCACCAAAGTCTAATGGCGTGAGGTTAGCTTCGAGGTTAAATTGCCCTAATTCCGTCGTAAGTCGCTCATCCTTTGCCCGATCGAGTATACTCATTGACGCTGGCGCAGCGTGCAGTCCTTGGTCCACAAGGAACATCTCCTGCTCCGCACCAATCCGTCGCACGCCTTTTTCAAACATATCGCGCTCAAGCATTTCCTCAAGCGCGCGGACTTCGTTCAATAACGCGCGAGTGAATGATTTTCGCTGCTGCTCGCCAAGCGCTTGAATATTTTGCTCTCCCATACTCTCCTCCGATATGAGTATCGGTCTCACTTGACCGCATCATTGGTGGCACGTTATGCGCTCTTTTGTTGAGCAGCAAGCGACTTCTCAGTACTTTGCCATTTCTGTACACTTTTTTTTGCGATTTAACGTGGGCTCATTATGGAGCCTATTAGGTATTTGAATGAACCACCCGTCTCTATCTCCCGATGATCTGGCGCTCATAACCGCCGAAAAAGACTGTTTAACCCAGGTGTCCGAGACCTTAGCCGCGGCAAAGAAGCGGCAGAGAGCAAAGCAAGTCGAGGACGACGAGCTTGTCGCTCTAAGAGACCAATTGAGCGAAACTCGGGCTGAAGATCATGCAATGCTTGTAGAGCACATGACTCGTGTTGCAGCGCTACGAAGAACTAAGCAGCGTATGGATGATGTGACGATCGATCCAGATAAGCCATATTTTGGGCATTTGACGCTCAAAGACACGTTCGAAGGTAAAGAGCGAATTCGTCAGATTCTCATCGGAAAGCATGCATTCATTGACCCCACTACGAGTACTCATATTGTTGACTGGCGCAACTCACCCGTGAGCCGAATATTCTATTGCTACGACGAATCTGACGAATATGAAGAGGTTTTTGGCGGACAGACCAATATCGGTGAAGTCGTCTCGCGACGGACACTCGGTATCGACGGAGGTCAGTTAAAAACGATTCGGGACCGAACCCGTTTCCTGGGCGTAAACACCGAAGCTCAGTGGGTTAGATTAGCTGATTCTCGCGCAAGCCTCGCAGGAGGCATGGGAACAGCTGTCCGAGTGCCTCGAGGCCAATTCTCTGGGCGACAGGACGAACATCGTCTACCCGAAATCACTGCATTAATCGACCCGGATCAATTCCGCGCAATGACGTCCCATCGCTCAGGTGTCGTAGTCATTCAGGGAGGGGCCGGTACGGGTAAGACAACAATCGCTCTACATCGAGTCGCTTACCTTCATTACCAAGATCCGAACTTTTTCTCTGCCAAGCGCACCCTAGTTCTCACTCCGGGAGATGCATTGAGAAGGTATGTGGCAAATGTGCTCCCTGCTCTAGGCATGGAGGGCGTCCGAGTCCGGACGTATACCGAATGGGCATTCCAGTCTGTAAAACGACTCATTCCCGGGCTAAAGAAACGAAAACTCACCTCAAACATTCCCCTCGGCGCCCGACGGCTTAAACGCCACGCAATGATGGTCTCACTGCTTGAAACCATCGTGAAGGAAGAAGCGGAGGCTGTAGACGCCGAAATGGAAGCGTTGGGTGGTTCAGTTTGCCTACGAGCATGGGTCGCACGCCGCACTCTCGCCCCCGTTCCGAGGATCAACGCATTCCTTAAATGGCTCGCTGGTTCAGATGACGTAACCGAAAGAGAAAAAGACGCCCTTAGACGGTATCTACGTGGCGCAAAGGACGAACTGTCAGATCCAATTGAAACATGGGCATCCGCGCTCACGGACGCCGATCGAATTAGACACCATTTGACCCGTGCAAAGGCCAGTTTTTACGAATGGGAAATCGAACAACTCGTCAAAACTGTTTCTGCGCAACTCGACGAACCCGGCGATGCCAGTGGCTATCTAGAGCACGGTGCAGGAATTGACGGTCGCAGTATTTTCGAAGGCGAACTCAACGGGCACCTGGATGTAGATGATCTGTCGATCTTACTACGCTTATGCCAACTCAAGTTTGGTCAGACGACAGGTCCGTCTGGGCAACGACTCAGCTACCACAATATTGTAGTAGATGAAGCGCAAGATTTGTCTCCGGTCACCGTTCTGGTCGTCACCCAAAGCGCTGCGCCCAATGCCCCGGTCACCCTTGCGGGTGATACCGCTCAAAGGTTATCACTCGATAGCGGCTTTGGAGACTGGGGGAGACTACTCGAGGTCACCGGCATAAAGGCAAATGTGCTTCCAGCATTAGCCATCAGTTATCGCTCAACGCGTCAAGTCATGAAGCTGGCAAGAGAGATTCTTGGACCACTCGCGCCAGATATCGATACGCAGGATGCCCGCGAGGGTGCCCCAGTTCAGCATCTTTGCTTTGATGGGGTTGGTGAAGCCGTCTTGTTTCTCACCGATGCCCTGAACGGATTACGGGATCGAGAACGCAATGCCACGGTGGCTCTCATTGCCAAAGATCCTGACATTGCAGACGCGTATTATAGCGGACTTAGGCGTGCAGACGTTCAAGACCTCAGACGAGTGCGAGATCAAGAATTTAGCTTCAAAGCTGGTATCGACGTCACCGACATCTACCAAGTTAAGGGACTCGAGTATGATTACATCGTCGCACTTGAGTTGACTCAGCGGCACTATCCAGCAACGGACGAGTCTCGCCATTTACTCCATGTACTCGCAACACGAGCCGCTCATCAACTTTGGTTACTGTCCACAGATACACCGTCAGACCTCATTCCGGAGAGTTATCGCAATGTATAGAGCACTCCCACTCTGTCTCTTATTGGTTCTGTCATACGCTGCCGAAAGTTTAGCTAATGTTGCAGCATCGTATTTTGCATGCGAGGGACTTTCCGATGGAGATCGCTGTCGAATGACTGGTCCATTCTTAGGTCGATGTACACTTGATACCCTCTGTGAGGAAGATCCAGATGACCCGTCTCTTCAAACAGTGAACGAATGTCTACTATGCGTCGACGAGTGCTGGTCACGCGCGCTTGGTGAACGATGTGTCATTCCGTGGACCGGAGAACGGGGCTTC
>JBMYRY010000056.1:0-9583 GCA_049602795.1 Bradymonadia bacterium | reverse complement strand
AGCCTCATGAACAGAGCCAAGCATTGTATCATTTGGTCTTTGCCCAATCTGAGCTGGGGCATTTTGCCAACGGACGTGATGAGGTGGAGTCGTTAGACATCGACGTAACCATTGAACGGGTGGTGAGAGATTTAACGGGATTTCCCGCAGCGCCTCTCTTTGGAAAGAACACCACAAACTGTGATGAAGATGAAGTTACGTCCCTCGATTGCGTGGCGGAGGATGGTACACCGCTTCCACTGATTGGTGCCGTGGGTTGGAATGATGAGTTGGTCGCAGATGTGCCGGTGCCCATCTATTTGCGCCCGATCAGCAATTATTACTGGCGCAGTAATCCGTACGCGGTCAATGGGAATGCATCTCCATTGTCGTTGATGCCCGCGAGTGACTTTCGTTTTGTATATTGGGGTGGGAGACTACTTTCAGTGGGATTGGATGATGAGTGATGGCACGGAATAAAAAGAAAAAGATCGATTTCTCACAGGACCAGGGGTTCAACCAGACGCTTGGTAGCGCTTTTGGATTTGAGATGCCTACAGAATCTTCCACTGAGCATGCAGCGCCGCAGAATGAGTCCGTTGAGTCTTCTCCCTCATTGGTCATTGAATTGAAGGTCGCTAGAAAGGGTTATGGTGGCAAGACGGTGACGGAATGTTACGGGGTTGACCTGGTTGATGACGATGAACGCGCGAAGTTTGTGAAATCGCTTACCAAAGCATTTGGCACTAGAGCCTTCTGGAAAGACGACCTACTGTGCGTTCAGGGTGATCACAGAAGTCGGCTTCGAACGTATCTTGAAAAACTTAATCACACCGTACGAGTGATTTGAGCAGCTCATTTGTGAGCGCTAAAGATCTTCCGACCTCGAACGTAAGCACAATGGACCCTGACGTCGTCTCTAAACAGTATGGCGTCGAATAATTCCTCTTCACTCATGTCTCTTGAATGAGGGACATTCAAGGCGATCAAATCACAGTCAAAGCCCGGCTCAATGCATCCGATTTCAGGTCGATTCACGGCGAGCGCGCCACCTCGGGTTGCGTGCCATAGAAGAGCATTTGGTGTTTTTCGCTCTTGCGTTACAAGAGCGAAATCATAACTACTCGCCGCGATCTTCCTCATTGCGTATGTTCTGCCGGCACCAACGTCAGACCCGAGTCCAATCCGGACGTTATACTCATTCGCTCGTTGCCATGGAAAATGACCACTCCCCAAAAAATTGTTGCTGTCGGGGCAATGGGAGATTGAGCAATTCTGCTGTTCCAGCCTTGTCCATTCGCTATCGCTGAGGTGAATGCAATGTGCAAAGATGGTTCGCTCATGGGCAAGATTGTAGTGTTCATAGACACTCAAATAATCCTTATGTTGAGGAAACATGGCTGCGACCGCCTTGATCTCATCGTTGTTTTCGGAGAGGTGAGTTTGAACGGGCAGGCTCAATTCGTGACTCAGCCGACCAGCAACTTCGAGGAGTTCGGTACTGCACGAAAGCGCAAATCGCGGAGTGATGACGAAGCGCAAACGATCTCGGTCTGCTTGATGCCATTTTTCGACAAGTTGACGAATTGCTTTCTCTGCCTCAGCGGGATTGACACAGAGCGCTTCTGGGGCGCCCTGGTCCATTAGGGTTAGTCCCGCTTGGGCTCGTAACCCAACGTTATCGAGTGCGGCAAACAATTCGTCGGTTGCTCCAGCATCGCTCGAAGAAAAGATTTGAGCACAGGTTGTTCCATTGGCGAGTAATGCTGCGCAGAACTCTTGCGCAACAGCGGCAGCGTAGGTTCGGGAACGGAATTTAGATTCTTCGGGGAAAACGGTCTGTTCTAACCAGGGGAGCAGGGCGCCCGAACTTCTAGCTCGGACACGATGTTGTGGAAAGTGCACGTGAGTGTCCACAAAGCCTGGTAGCCAGATTAAGTCGCTTTCCTGAGTTTTGGTGGACGTAGAAAGTTTAGAGATCACGCCTTTTCGGTCCCAGCTAACTTGCAGGTTGTCGTGAACCGTGCACTCGGCACTTTTTGAATGAGGACTGATAAACCGTCCCTCGACTACTGCTAACGCTTGCATTGTTTTCTCTATTTCCTAGACCTCTTTGTTGTTGATTTTGAATGACGTGAGCACAAAGGTCCAGAAAGTCGACATGATCTGGCTAGAACTCTTTGCAATTTGTCAGGAAGTATCCAAGGATGAACGCTGGGGTACTACTTACGAGAACACGGAAACTATGTGGATCTGTCCAGAATGTCGAGCTCTGTATAGAGTGAAAGAGGCAAACTGTCAGCGTGACGGATTTGCCTTGGTCCCCGTTCAGGCTAATCTGTCTAAAGCAAAGTACCCCCTGCTTAACAAAACGGTGGATGGACGTTACCTACTCGTAGCAGGCCTTGGACAAGGTGGGCTTGGTACGGTTTACCTGGCTGTCCATCAACGCCTGAATCAATTGTTTGCGATTAAGTTTCTTGATTTGGAAACCGTCGGTATTCAAGCAGATGCCCAGCAAAGCGCTGAATATCGAGATGATTTTATGAAGGAGGCGCGAGTCGCGTCCTTAATTCATCATGATGCGGTTGTCCGAGTCACTGATTTCGGTGAATTCGAAGGTCTGCCTTATCTTGTGATGGACTTTGTTGCCGGGCCGTCTCTATTAGCGATGTTGGGACATCGCGGGCGATTTACCGTTGATGAGGCGATCAATATTGCCTGGAGCATTGCTGAGGCACTCGGTGCGTTTCATGAGCGTAAATTGATTCATCGCGACTTGAAGCCTGCCAACGTAATCCTCGACCCGCGTGGAGGGCAATTGACCCTGGTGGACCTGGGTCTAGTAAAGGACATCTCTGGTTATGGCGGGAAAGCCTCAACGCACCCGATGGCGTTACGTGGTACACCTGGCTATCTCGCTCCAGAGCAAGTGCCTTCTTGGGTGTTGTCAGGTATTTCAACTACTCAGTCGCAATCGAAGGGACTCGTGGATGCGCGTGTAGATATGTATGCGCTCGGTGTGATGCTCTATGAAATGATCGCTGGCGTGTCTCCTTATCCAGATGGGTCGAACACTCAAATCATTATCTATGCGTGTACGAAGGATCCATTATCCCTTCGGGGAGTTGACCCGCCCATTGAACTGTCGTCTGAACTCGAACAACTCGTTTACGATACGATGGCTAGAGACCCGGATAAACGGCCCGCAACCGCTGCCGATTTCATCGAACGACTTAAAGCTGTCACAGGAGGGCACCGTCCTACATCTTGGCCTGAAGTCATCATGTTGAACCAGAGATCTACACTTCAGGGAGTGCTCCCACCGGTAGATGCCGCAGTTGCAAATGATGAACCGTCGGTCATCGATGTCTTTGGTGATGACAGTCAGGTCGCTCCCCTTGAGCCGGAGGCATTCAATCATGACAAAACGATTGAAGCAGACCTAGGGTCCTTTGATGAACCGAGCTTCGTGTCGGTCGATGTTAATACAAGTATTTCTGATTTTGATAGTCGTAGTCGCTATCACACCACGGAGTTGCGTCGGGACATGACGACGGTCGAGGCAAATGATTCCATTGATCAGACTACAGATTATGGCGTCATGTACGATCATTCTGACGTCGATAACGGTCTCAGAGCGAGCCAGATCTCCGCAGCTGTATCACATACGGTGGGTGGATATGCCCACGCGCCGGCAGAAAAGAAGGGGTTTCGATATGGATTCTATGCCCTCTTATTCCTGTTGATTGCGGTATTAGGGCTACAGGTGTTTGAAAAGATTGGTGCAAACAATTCACCGAACGAACAAGCCCCTGTTACGAAGACGAAGAATGAGACAACCAAATCAATGAACGGCTCACAGTCCTCTAATCAACCCATCCAACCAACTCCGCCCGTTGCGGCTACACCCGCCAAAGATATGGGGGGGTCGACAACGCCGATCACCGGAGAAACGGATGACAAGTCCAAGGCATCCTCGACGCAATCGAACTCAGAGGCGTTGAAAGATGAGGCAAGTAATGAGCAACCGGATGAAACGGATACGCCTCGAGTCGACGGGACAAAAACTAAGGTGCCTAAGAAGACCAAGAGTGAGCCGATTCGAAAGCGAATTAAAGCGCGTCGCGCCGGTATGCCAAAATCACGTTTGTCTTTAACTGTGTTGCGCAAACGGGGGGATGAGGCTCTTGCCACTCGAGATTGTGCCGGTGCTGTGACCTATTATAAAAAGTGGCTTGAACGAGCGCCAAAGTCCGACATCGATCGTGAGACAGTCCGAGGGCGGGTTGAGTACTGCGAAAATCGATAGCCCCGAGACGTCCTCCTTTGTGTTCTAGCGATGATATTAATCGCTAGATCATAACAGTTCTTGCCCGTCTTCACGCTTTTGTCCATAATCAGTCCAAGCTGATTAATTAGAACGACGTTGTGGGTATTTACATACGACTATACATGCTACTTGTAGTGCTTCCTCTGGGCATAGCTTTACCCACAGCAGGGTATGCTGCGGATGATGAATCTGTGTCGGTCCCGCCGGATTTACTTGAACGATATAACCAATTGGTTCGTCGTGCGCGGGCGGTCGAAGCAGATGGTCCTGGTGCGGTTATCAAGGTATACACCGAAGCGCTTGTTGATCCTGTTTACCAAGCGTATGGACAGATTCATCTCAAGCTTGGCATACTGTTGAAAGAGTCCGGTCGAACAATCGATGCGGCTTACCACTTTAAAAAATGCATTCAGGATCATCGCGTTGACAAGTTAGATCGGAGTATCATTTGTCAGGCTGGTTACGAGGATACCACCACAACCTTAGAGCTGCTCGACCAACCGCCTCGTTCAAAAGTTGTCGTTTTAGAACCCGCGCTCTTTAGTGGTCCCATTCAATCGGGCGTAAGGTTACCTCTGGGAAGGATTCGTGTTGTTGTTGAATCACCAGGGTATTTTCCTCATGAAACTTACATCGTCCTAGAGTCGCCAACGCGTTGGATTGTTGAGGTGGGCATGAAGCGTCGCCGCGGTCCTTTGGTGCCCGATGGATTTATCACTGAAGACGTATCGAATGACGAGAGCAACGCGCTCGATACTGCTAAGTTGGAAGAACCTCCGGCAGACTCAGATGCCCGAAGCACGACCACATATTGGATCGTTGGTAGTCTGGGTGCAGCTGTGGCTGTGACCGGCGTGGTTGTTGGTCAACTTGCGGCGGATGAGTATAACCAATCAGACAAATCCGCTGCGGTGACGTCGAAACTTAGAAGCCGTGCAATCGCCGCTGATATTGCCGCTTGGAGCGGTGGGTCGTTAGCAGTGGGAACATTGTTGTGGTATTTCCTCGCAGCGCCCGATGCCACCGAAGAGATGCGTTGACCAAGGCGTTTTTTTGACATATTTCATGGACCGTCACGTACCGCTTTCCCGGGTGGGTGTGTTCTGTCCATGTTTGCCGATGTCAAGGAGTTCGTCTTTATGCCTTTCTATCTTCTCGCTGTGTCTCTTGCATCTCTGTTGATTGGTTGTCTCGGAAGTGATGGCTCGGATCCAAGACAAGAGACGGAACCTGTGTCGAGTGACATGGGGGTAATCAACACTACGACCGATGCGATGCTGGCAGACATGGCGCTGCAGTCATGCGACAATGAAGATGATCTTTTCGGCTCTACACCATCGCCCATCGCCGTCGGTTTTAATCGAGGAGATTTGTTTCTGTGCGCTGGTAGTGTCGACCGTTTTGAGTTGTCGGGGACACCGGGCCAAAAGGTTTTGATTCGGTTGTTGGCAATGCCTTTAGAAAATGACCTTGATTTGGCAGCCTTGACTCTCGATGGTGAAATCATTCAGGCGAGCGCTGAAGATTCAGGCGATGAGAAAGTCATCGTTGAGTTCACTGAAACGAATTCGAGCGTTTTTGTTGAGGTTTCAGGTTATCGAGACGTTTCCTCACGGTACAGTCTCGTTGTCAGTCCGCTTTGCAACTCTGATCGTGATTGCCCCGAGAACACTCGGTGCATTGCTGAGACAAACCTTTGTGAAGCAGATGGTGTCGTTCAGTGTGGCGAAGATGGTTTTGAGCCAAACAATCGTGAAGATCAGGCAGCGACCCTCTCGTCATTGCCGGCGAGTGTAGAGGCTGTGATGTGCGGTGGTGACATTGACTGGTTTAGCTTTGATGTAAATCGAGGTGACATCATTGACGTTTTGGCGCTTTTTCCGCGGGGCGTTGACTTAGACCTCGAGGTCCTTGCTGCACGCGATGGTCGTCGGGTTACCTCGGCAACCGGTGATGCTCGGTCAAACCCTGAGCGGCTTACTTTATCCCATCTGGAAGCTGGTACTTATCTGCTTGGGGTAAGCCGATATATTGCCGATGATGAGTCTGATGGTGACATCACCTATCAGCTTGAACTCGCAGGCCGCTCGGGAGAGTGTCTTTCAAATCGTGATTGTACGACCGGAGAATTACCGGTTTGCGATGATGGGATATGCATTGGGACGGGCGACGGAAAAGCCCTCGGTGAGCTTTGCGGTCGGGATGATGATTGTGATGAAAATGCCGACTTTTGTTATCAGGGTGGTGCCGGCGGGCAGGACAATTTGTGTACTGTCCTGTGCGAATCAGACGCAGGGTGTGCCAGACTCGGTGAGGGGGCTTATTGTCAGCCAATCAGTTGGCAAGCCGGTGCTTGCGTGCCCGCTTGCACCTCAAATGAAGATTGCGGCACCTTCTATGTGTGCTCGGATGGTCGATGTGCCGTCGATGATAGCTGTCGTCTTGATAGTGATTGTGATGAGGGCCGAGTATGCCGTACCGCTCAGAATGGACAACGCTTCTGTGCTCGACCGGCGGGGGAAGACATCTGTGGTGTTGACGAAGACTTAGAACCAAATGATCGATTCACGACCTCGGTGGAGCTCCCTTTCGGACAGCGCGTTCAAGATTTGCGTATCTGCAATGATGACGATGATTACTTCAGATTTGTCACCCCGAGTGAAGGTGGTCCCTGGAACTTGGTGTTTGGGGCAACCTTCAGAATGGGCACTGATATAGATATTTATGCGTATGATGCCCTCGGTAATCTTCTTGGGCAGGCAATTACGCCTGATCAGACCACAGAGCAAATTGAGTTAACCCTGGTGCCCTCTGGTGAGATTTTCTTGCGGATTGACCAGTTTGATTCAAATCAACTGACGGAAACCATCTATTCGGTTCTCGCGACGATTGAGGAGAGTGAGCGGCGCTGCACGATTGAGGGGGCGGAATGCGAAACAACGCAACCCACTCGTTCCGTCTGTAATGAGGCATCTGGTGCCTGTGCTTATATCGAGGGAGCAGGGCTCGTCGGTTTAGGCGAACGTTGCGATAGTGCTGATGATTGTGTTCCGGAGGCAGATCTGTGTCCACCTCAAGGGGTTGGAGAATTTCCGATTTGCACGATTGCATGCGAACGAGACAGTGATTGCCAAGATGTGGGAGAAACCAGTTGTGTGCCCGTTCGTCGAGGACTTCGCTTGTGCCTTTAATTTTTGTGGGGCGGTAAACAGTCTCGGAACT
Organism: Bradymonadia bacterium; assembly: GCA_049602795.1. Taxonomy (GTDB): domain Bacteria; phylum Myxococcota_A; class Bradymonadia; order UBA7976; family UBA1532; genus JBMYRY01. The sequence continues at coordinate 2,049 of JBMYRY010000056.1, read as the reverse complement.
GTTTTGAGCGAAAAAATGCCGTCCATCTCTCTATGATGGGCTCCCCAATGGTCTGGTCAATGATCAGTCGTACTTCTGGGGGGCAAACTGCATGTAAAGGCTCATCGCCCACGGCGTCAAATGTGTTTTCGAGTTGAGCCTCAACTGCTTGCCGGCAGGTCGGATGCTGAACAATTTGTCCGATCAATGTCGGTAGTTCGTCGATTAATTGGTTCACTTCATCTGCGGTGAGACCAATGTCGTACCAGCGTTCAATTGGTTGTGAGAGCGCATAGTTCAAAAGCGTCAGACGAGCCTCACCAAAAGATTTTTGTAGTTCGTCACTTTGCAAGATTTCAGCAAGCTGTTGCCTTAGTCGATCCATCGATCCGTGTACAAACCCCGCCATTGTTTGACGTAAGGGACCCTCAATTTGATTACTGACCTTTTCGAACAGCCCCTTGGATGCTCTTGCTGCAAATCCAATTGCACCGCGACTAACGCCCCCGAGGGGGGCCCCCTCACGTTTCAGGACACCGTCTACAAATGATTCAAGGATGCGCTCAACCAGTCGTCTCAAAACATTCGAGACGAGGTCGACACGGAGTAATGTCTGTAACATGTCTGAGTCAATCTCCCGATCCGTGCTCACTAACTCTTCGAGAACCTTTCGAGTGTCGGGACCTATGATTTCATCTGCTTTCAGACTGGCAACGTCTTGGTTTTCGCTGAATTGTTCGTTCAGGAACTTGAGATACTTAACCAATTCATGCTGCATGGCTGGGTCACTCGTTGATGTGTCAATAGTCTCAAGGATCGATGTCACTGAGAGATATGAATTAAGAGGTTGAGACCATGTGTAATCCCACAGCGTAGATGCAATTAATCGTGCTTGTTTTGACGTGAGCTTATCCAATTTTGATGATGACCTTTCCTGTTTGTTGACTTGCTTCGAGATGATCGAATGCCTTTGCACCCTCTTCAAGGCTGAAAACTCTGTCTACCGCAGGCACAATTCGGTGCTCGGTTACGAAGTTTAGCATTGCCTCAAAGTCTTGAGGTGAGCCCATCGTGCTCGCGAGTAGAGAGACTTGCTTAAAGAACAGTCTTTGTGGCGAAATGGAGGGCCATTTACCTGCTGTACCTCCGTAGAATACAAAGCGTCCGGCGGGCGCAAGCGTGTTGAGTAAAAGTCCTACACCCGCACCGCCAGCCCCGTCGACGATCAGATCGAACGCATTTTTGAATTCGGTTTTTAGACGCTCTTGATAGGTGTCCTTTCGATAATTGAGCCCGCTGCTGCAGCCCCATTCTCTAGCCTGGATTAATTTCTCGTCAGAGCTAGATGTTACGGTGACCTCAGCGCCTGCGGCAATGGCAAATTGTACTGCGATACTAGAGACCCCCCCTCCAACTCCAGTGATGAGGACTCGACTACCGGATTTGACTTCGCCGCGGGTACATAAGGCTCGCCACGCCGTTAAACCCGCGAGCGGGAGCGCGGCCGCTTCAGCATCGGTTAAGTGCTCGGGCGCCGGATAAACCGAGTACGTCGGTACGGCGATTTCTTCGGCAAGCGTCCCTTGTCTTGGCATTCCCAGGATTTCGTACGCATCGGATTGAGTGTCTTCTCGATCGCCCCAATTGAGACTGGGGCAAATCACCACTCGGCTATTCTTTGCACATCGTGAGGTGGCTTCTAGGAGTCTGCCCACACCGTCGCTACCCAGGATTGCAGGGGTTTTGATGTGGGGGTAGTGGCCTTTTGTGATCCATACATCTCGTCGATTTAGGGCAGCATGACTGATTTGAATCTTCACGTCATCTGGACCTTTTGTAGGTCTGTCGATGTCTACAAGAACGGGAGGCTGGTTGATTTCAAGTAAAGACAAGGCCTTCATGATCTATTCTTCTTTCGTATGTCTCGACGAGCAAATACTGCGCTGGCCCAAGATCCGATTTGAGAGGTCTCAATAAGCTCGCACGCACACTGCTCGGCTAATTTAGTAATGGCGTTCATTTGCTCAACGGGGAAACCGCTCACCCAGAGCGTGCCTTTGGGCTCTAGTC
>JBMYRY010000055.1:0-9625 GCA_049602795.1 Bradymonadia bacterium | reverse complement strand
TCGGTATCTTCATCGGTTTCTCCGGGTAGACCAGCGATGATTTCGAGTGAATTATAGATGCCTGCTTCGTGAGACCATTTAAGGATTTGTTTGCCTTCCTCTAGGTCAATTCGCTTGTTGATCAGTTTCTGCATCTTCGGGCTGGCGGATTCTACGCCCCATACCAGACGAATCGCACCACTCCGTCGTATCTTTTGCAGTAATGGCGCATCAAGATGCTTTAAGTAGGCGCAATCAGACCACATAATGTCTAACTTGTTCTCAATGAACGCGTCTGCCATCCCCTCTGCAAATTTACGAGAGATGTTGAAGAGGTCGTCCGCGAACATGAAATAGGGCGTGTCGTACTTTTCCTTCAGGCCTTTAATCGCTTTCGCCATTGTATCGGCTTCCATCCACGTTACTTTTGAGAACGCATCACCAGACGAGATGCAGAAGGCGCAGTTCATAGGACAGCAGTAATTTAGCTTTACCGGAAGAATGAGGATCTCATCGACCCCCTCATCCTCAGTCGGCCGAGAGCCCCAGTCATCGGGAAACTTATAATACAAATCCATAGGCAAGCCATCGAAGTCTGGGATCACTTCAGGGCGGGTAAATAAAGGGCGGTTTTCGATTTCCTCAGCATCCCCCTTCGCAAAGACTAAGCCGTTGACGGGATTGAGCGGCTCGCTCTTGTCGAGCTTCTCAAACAGATTCAGGAGAGGCACTTCGCCGTATCCCTGAATATAGTAATCAAAGCAGCCGGCTTCATAAAAGTATCTGATTTCGCTCTTGATCGGCATCATATGCGGGAATGCTTCCCCGCCAACAATCACAGTGTAACCATGGTCTTTAAGGTGTTTCCCGAGACACAAGGCGAGCACGGCAGACGGGTCGTCTCCCTCAATGCACGAGAGCAAAACTGTGTGGATCCCCTCAATGTCCGTATATGATAGAACTTGTTCTACCACCTCGGTGATCGCCTCATCGGGCGTTCCATCCCAGTACCTACGGACACGCTCAATATCTAAGAGAAGGTCCTTGGCAGGAAACTGTTTTCCCCATCGATTTCGAGGAAATAACTCATCAGCTGCGCACTTTGCATCTAGGTCATCTTGCTCAATGCGATAGCCTTTCTCTAGTAGCATTGCAGTAATCGTTGCGAGCCCGAATGGTGGGATGCCGGAATAATTGTACATCAAGCTCGGGACACGCAATATTTTCATGCGCTGAAGTCGAAATGGTAAATGTTCGGTCGTCATCATAGCGTTTCGTTGTACCCCCAGCCCTAAGTGTAGCAAGTATGGACTCACCTTGGCGAGTTTATCAACGTGCAATCTTGTGAGAGACTATCGCACCTCAGCGGCTCTCAAGTGGGATACCAATCACGAAGGTAGGTTTCTTACGTGTAGTCTAAGCCTTGGTGGCGGACCGAAATCGCGCGAACGATCTGCTGTAGGGCGCTCCCAGGATAGAAGGCTTGCTCGAAGACCTTTTTGGGTACACGAGTCAATACGATGCTACCGACGGCCTCCACAGTCTGCTCTCGCCGACCCTTCGTGAAAAAAGCCGCTTCTCCAAACACTTCTCCTGGTCCCAACACCTTAATATTGGTCTTTACACCACGGCGAAGGTTGTAGGTCCTCACTTGACCTTTTGAAATCAAATAAACGGCGTCAGCTTGGTCCCCCTCCTCGTAGATGACCTCGCCCCTAGTTGCACAGCATGAACTCAGCCACATCCCATCACGCAAAACATCGCGCAGAGCATCTTGAAACGTCTGAGCCGACTGATATCTAGCACTCGGCACTGGATCTAGAGCACGTCGCGCAACTTCCATCAATTTGGCGGGTAGCTCAGCATAAGGTGCAATCGTAAAAGGATTATGCACAAAGCCTTCAACAGCTGACTCTATGGCTGCTCTCGCACTGGGTTTCATCGCGCGCGGCGCAAAGCCTGTCAGCACAAAATACAATAATCCGCCTAACAGATAGACATCGGCCCTTGGGTCCAGGTCTCGGCTACTGCCGTACACCTGCTCAGGGGCCATGAAACTCGGAGTGCCAACGATGGCATCCCCTTGAGTCCGAAGTGCCTCGACAACCGCCCGCGGAAGATGCACACGGCGCTTAAAGTCTGGATTGTGATGCACATGAGCACACCCCCAATCCATCAAAAAGACTTCGCCATGATCACCTGCCATCACATTCGAGGGTTTCACATCTCGGTGCAGGACGCCTCGGTCATGAGCGAACGCGAGCGCATCGCAGACACGAATGACAATCTGCAATTGTGCCTCAAATTCCGAGATAGACCGTTTGCCTGGGGGCGCTGCCTCCACAACCTCAGAAAGCGTACGCCCCTCTATCTTTTTCATCGAAAAGCGGCACTCTCCCGAAGGACTCATCCACAAGTCATACACCGGTGGAATGCCCGGATGCGTTAATTGACCGGTAATAATCGCTTCTTTGAGAAGACCAAGTTCTTGGACTGGACGCCCTCGCTTGCCATCGAGCGTCTTCATCGCAACCGGACGGTGCAATAGGTCATCATCCAAAAAATGAATCCGGCTATTCCCCCCCTTTGCCCCAAGACCTGTATCACGGAGCCAAGGTCTTAACCCGTCGAGATAGAAGTGTTGCGCAAGCGAGGTCCTTAAATCACTGATCACTTCAAACGGGGTGACGGCAGAAAGCCGCCCAGATGCAAATGACTCGGGTCGGACGGTTATGCTCACCGCCTCTCGCTCGGATAACGTGATAAAGCTCCGATGAACCTCCGACGCATTGAGCCTTTTGTTGAACTCATCCATGGGGTCACCGATGTCGGCAGTCATCGTAGGAGGCATGACTGATTTCGGTCCGACCTCGGTAGGATTGGCCGTGGGCGCAAACCAAGATTGAGACCACTTCGGATCATTCAGATCGTCATTTGACCCTCGATGCGGTGCGTCAAGGAGGTGGAAGTCTATCGCCTGGCCGCGGGGGGTGAGTGATGAGTCCTTCATGGGAGGAGCCTTACACAAAATCTACCTAAGAGTCAATTATTAGTTCCTTCTTTTGTAGGCATGACGTGTGGGGTCACTTCAAAGTAGCCCCACATCGACGACACCGACGTCTTTCGATTAGACGACGTGAGACGCCATCGATATTGCCCTGGTTTCAGAATAATGATCTTTTTGTCTCCTGAGATGACACGTTCAGTTCGCCATGGCTGATAATGACGACCGATCTCTTTTTCAATTAATATCCGCCCGCCTCTCATACCGAAAATTCGACCGGACATCCTTTTCGGCTCGTTTTTTACCGGAGACACCCATTGAAATTGAATGCCCCGATCGCCGCTTAACCGCTGGGCATCTTTAGGAAAGAGTAGTTTGGGAGGCTGAACGCCTGGTAAGGCTCGTCGAAGCAATCTGACCGTTGATGCGCCGAGCACATCCAACACCTCTTTCACCGGCATGTTCGTTTCAAGGAGCCCTCCGGCAAAACGGTGCCAGTGGGCATCGATGATTTGGGCATCGGCCTTCGGTGCTCTGACGATAGGACTATAACTGCCTAAGGCGATGGATTCGATGGGGAGGTGCCCATTTCCACCATCTTTACAGCTCAATTGACGAGCACGCATCAATTGCTTCCGCAGATAGTCGTTGCGCAAATCCCCCTCCGAACAGCCCATCCAACGATTCGTTTCCTGGGTGGACACAGCACCCAAAACCAAGACACCTCCGCTTGCAATCAGCCGACACATCATGGAAATCGACATCGATTTAGTGCCACCATGAGGCGCACATCGCCCAGCACTGCCTAGATGCACCCCGGTTGCCAGTAGAGGAAGATTTCTCGGTTCTGCATAGTCCAGAAGAAGGCTCAAATGGGCGTCATTTAATCCGCCAACATCCATCAAGAAATAACGCCCGAACAACATGCTAAGACTTCGATGAATCAGTACCAAGTCCGTCTCAGACACAGTGATATTGTCCGATGAGGTCAACCGAATCCCTCTCACGCCTGCTAAATGAATATTTTTACTCCAGCGAGCAATCATTGATGGCTGTTTGAGCGCATTGAGGTCCACCTCAGCTACATAAAGAAATCGAGCGCCTTGACTCTTAATCAGGGCATCAAGTTGATTTGAATCGGTGAGAGCATCAGTAAGCGGTTTGCGCTGAGTCGACATGCGGGCTGAGTCGAATCGGCGGAAACCTAGTTTTGCTCCCGTCAATGACGCGAATCGTTCGGCGCCAATGACGTCGGAAAACCGATGACAATGGAGCCGGTCCTTACTCTCTGGTAAACGACATTGTTGTTCAGCTTTGCAGCAACCAAACCAGAACCGAGGATCCACAGACCCATCAACAATGAGATGGTCCGACAAAAACGCAGACCGTGTTTCCGGATGCCTCAGGCGGTCCTTAAGACTGCCGCCCTGAGGTTGTGCACACACACTCCAGATTGGCAGAAAAACACCCACACAAAATAGCGAGAAACGTAACACTCAACTCGTCCCAACATCAGGCAAAACTCACAACACTATGACTAAAACCTGCCAACCTATTCAATGTGCCACAGAGGCGAAAGCAACTCATGGAAAATGAACAACGGAGCGAAATCTGGAGAGGTCGTGCTCAAATTGGTGCAACCGTCAAAAACTGTGAAACAGGGATGAGTCAATGTTAGTCTGAAATGGCCACACGGTGATGGACAGCCATTTGGGAGGAAAAACTGATGACATACCGACACCTATTTTTATGCGTTTGCTTACTTTTTGGGTGCTCTGATATTGCGGAGGTGTCCACGGGGAAGGTTGTGATCAATCCTGAGGAAATCGTCTTCAATGTACCCGAACCTGGTAGCCGAGTGGAAACTCGCCAACTCGAAATCGTCAATACCGGAGATGCACGGATTGGGATCTCGACAACGCGAGTTGAAGAGCAAGACGAACGTGCTGAAATCAGTATTGTTGATGCAGACGATCACCAAAACGAACGCTTTCTTGAGCCCGGTGCAGCAGAACTCATTACCTTGGAATGGCGTGTTCTGGATGCACAAGCAGATGAAGCCCGCTTCATTGTGACGCTTGCGAATGGCTCCGAAGTAGCTGCACCTGTACGAACACCTGACATCGATCCAATTCTACGGGTCACCGCTGAACCAATGGGCACCGCAACCGACGATGGGCTAACGGTGTCCTTTCTAGATGCCGCACCATCACAATTCCAATCATCAGTGCTCACCGTCTCATCGCAAAGCATCGCAGCACTCGACATCTCAAGCTTGTGTTTGTTAACTACCGAGGGCGATTGCACCCCGGCAAATCAAGATGGCGGGTTCCTCGTATGCAGTGGCAGGCCTCTTGAGCCAAGCGGGTGTATGCCCCTCACCCCACCACAGGATCCCCTTGGCTTTGAAGATGAGTTCACCTTCACCGCCTTTTACCAACCCGGTGAAAACGATGTGGATCGTATCTCAAGACAAGTTTTGATCGAGTCTAATGCTCGTACACCAAGCTTCTTTGTCAATCTCGTTGGCGAACCCTGTGTTCGTATGACCCCCTCGGATGTGTGCGGTCTGTGCGGTGATGGCGAAGTCAACGCTGGCGAAGAATGCGACGATGGTAATCTAAATCCTGCCGACGACTGCACCAACACCTGCACGCTGCCCACATGCGGGGACAACGTAGTTCAGGGCGACGAAGAATGCGATGATGGCAACACCAACGACAATGATCCCTGTACCAACGAGTGTAAGCATGCCACCTGCGGTGATGGCATCGTCTTTAACGGTTTTGAGGCTTGCGATGATGGAAATGACATCGACGATGATGGATGTTCAAACACCTGCGAGAGCGCTGGCTGCGGTGATGGGATCGTACAAGACGGGGAAGCGTGTGATGATGGCAATGATGACAACACAGACGGATGCACCACTGAGTGTATCTTAGTGAGCTGTGGCGACGGCGTGACTCAAGGTGATGAGACGTGTGATGATGGTAATCAGGTCACGGAAAACTGCGCTTACGGCGACATTAGCTGCATGGTGTGTGACGCCACATGCACCTTAGTACCGGGCTCCACTAGCTTTTGCGGAGATACCGTCACCAATGAGGCTGCCGGAGAAACCTGTGACGACGGTAATCTTGCGCTCGAAGCCTGTGATTATGGTCTTCAAAGTTGCATGGTCTGTGACCCAAATTGTCGATTACAGGCGGGTGAAACGTCATATTGCGGTGATGGCATCATTGACGATGCGAATGGTGAGACCTGTGAACCCTCGATGATGCAAGATATGTCACCTGATACCTGTGATTTTCTCTCTTCGGTCAGGTACTTCGCCAGTGTAAATGAGGTCCCTCCACAAGCAGAAAACCAGATTTTCATTGTGGATGTAAATGGCATTTCAGACACCCAGAAGGAGTCCATAATTCTTGGGGCTCATCTCGTAAATTACGAGGCAAGTTTCAACCTTAACGCCGTCACCGACATTCGCGCGGCGAGCATCGCCGGGAATATTCATTCAAGCCGCGAATATCTCATTGTAGCGGACTTGGCCGATGATTTTTATGCCCCGGGCGGCACCGACGCTTTTTCCGACGCCTTTCAAATCAATAACACCACTGCCGATGGCGGCACGAACTATCACAGTATTCCCTTCGACGTACAAACCACAGCATTGGGGCGTAAAATCGCCGTGGCGTTCGCTCCCATCAGCATGTTCACCAACAGCTATTATGCGTCCGCAACCATTACTACCTTTATTGCAGATGGCACGCGTGTGTACGCACGGACCCCTGGCGGTAGAGGTTTAGTATTGAACTACAATTACGATATCAACAACGACTGCGCTGCGTTGTCGCCCACCCCTCGATGTATTCCGGCAGGGGAGCCGAATCAATGCACCATTGAAAACATCGAGCCCGTAGATCCATGCGATGAGCCAATGCCACCGCCAGAATGCAACGAAGGGTCAAGCTACGACGGACGCTACGTACTCAACCCGATCATTCAACATCAATGCAATAGTATCTTGGGCAACCGAATTGTGGACATTGCGCTGTCACAATTGGTGTTTACGGAAAGTGGCGACACCCTGCTCATCGAGTCCTACTCTCAAACCGATATGCCTGCGCTCAGCCAGACGCCTCGTCCCGAGGATGGCAGTTTTAGGGCAACCGCAACCATTCAAGGTGGCTGCCAAGAAGACTTCGTGCTCACCGGCACTTTTTCAGACGCCAGCCGGACCGACTGGACGGGTAATCTAGAACTCTGTTTTACTCAGACCGATGGTATTAGCTGCCAATTAACCACGGATTGCCAAGGCGGTTGCTTTGATTATCCGGTATCAGGTGTCCGAGTAAATTAAGACAAACAGATGAACCAAAGACCAGTATCACTAATTCAGACAATCAGCCTGATTACGTATCTTTATCCTCTCTGGTGCGGTCTGATGCTCTTTGGCTGTATTGACGATGGGCCCGCCACCACCGATCTTGAGCCCTGCGTTCGAATGATGGTCTCAGACATTTGTGGACAATGCGGCAATGGTGAAGTCAACGCTGGAGAAGAGTGTGATGACGGTAACCTTGACCCCCATGACGAATGTTCGAACACCTGTACCTTGCCAGTGTGCGGTGACGGCGTTATGCAGGCTGGCGAATCATGCGACGATGGCAACACCAACGACCGTGACTCATGTACCACCACGTGCACCACCGCCGTCTGCGGAGACGGTCTTCTGTTCGATGGGGTTGAAGCGTGTGATGATGGCAATCAGATAAACGATGATGGCTGTTCCAACACCTGCCATCCCCCTGGCTGTGGCGATGGTATCCTCCAAGAAGGTGAGGCTTGTGACGACGGTAATGATGACAACACGGACGGATGCACCACTGAGTGTATCGCAGTGATCTGTGGTGATGGCATTACCCAAGGTGGCGAGACCTGTGATGACGGTAATCAACTCACCGAGCCGTGTCCCTATGGCGAGATGAGTTGCATGGTGTGCAACGCAGAATGCACCTTAGTCTCCGGGTCTGTGACCTTTTGTGGTGATACAGTCATCAATGAAGCGTCCGGAGAGACCTGTGACGATGGCAATCTCGACCTTGAAGTCTGTCCGTATGGCGCAATGAGTTGCATGGTCTGCGATACAAATTGCCAACTTCAACTCGGCGCCACTTCATTCTGTGGCGATGAGATCATCGATGAGACCAATGGAGAGACCTGCGAGCCAGCCCTCATGCAAGTCCCACCACCTGAGCCATGTGATTTCACATCGCGTCTCGTAAGTTTTGCGGCCCAAGATGACGTCCCGCCTCAAATGGAGAATGAAATCTTTATCGTCGATGTTCAGGGCATCACTGATGAGCAGCGCACTGAGATTTTGGCGCGAGCCGAGCTCTTGGATTTCGACTCGAGTTTTCCTCTTCATTCGGTCTCTGAGGTTCGCGCGTCCCGTGCGGATATTGTCGATGGTGGCAACCTGGGTCCGTTCACTCAGTATTGGAGCAGAGAATATATGCTGATTGCGACCTTCCGGGATGCCTTCTTTGCGCAAGGCGAGAGGGGGCGGAATCCGTTCATTGTTCACCTTTATCCGGATAGCAGTGGACCAATCCCATCATCGATTGTCATCGAATCTGGACAACGAAATATCGCCATTGCATTCGCGGAACTTGATATGTTTACCGATAGTTTTTTCGCCTCAGCCCGACTGTCTTTGGTTGCGGAGGATGGGACTCGGTACTATGCCCAGGACGTCAATGGCGACGATTTGTTCTTAGACTACAACTACGAATTTGATGCCGAATGTCCGCCACCGAGTCCATATGAACGCTGTATTCCTCCAGATGAACCCAATGCCTGCACCGTGGAAGTCGTTGAGCCATAGATTAACTTCGGCTCAAGCAGTTCTCTGATCGTCAATTATGGCCAAGGTCCAACACCACAGCATCGGATGACCCCCATGGATGCGCGTACACTTACCAACGGCCGATACAATCCCAATGCAAAGCGGTGCTCTGTCCCTAAGAAATGGTCGGTCTCACATGACACAGCAGCGGACCAACCCTATGGATGCTCATACACTTAGGTAAAGCTGATGCAAACACACTGAAAATGAGTACGATACGTGCCGACTCTGAATTGAAAACGGCGATTCAGGACGCCTCCATGCATGGGCATCAGTCAAACAACGCCATCAACGGTTGGGTACGAACGAACAGGCGACCCAGCCATCTCCTCACTCTGATTGCCCTTGCCCATTCAACTGCTGCGTCACGATAACTCGGTCGCCAGATGCATTAGATTCGACGACTTCAATTTGATACCCGTCGAGTGTCAACTGCTGCCCGTCAGTGAGCGGGCGAGCGTTATTCTCCGCTCGAATGGGTCCATAGCCACTGCGTATCTGAGTGCTGATGCGGGAAATTACGACACCTTCCGTTGATAAGCGGGCGTCGTACCCCAGGGCTCGACGACTTTCTAAGACCAGTCGTTCGGTCTCATTCACGGGAAGCACCACTGCTTTGGTGCCACCAGGGTTTTCGATGGGAGTCAGTTCAATTACGCGGTCAAGGACATTGCAACGTACCTGTTCATCGTCCAACCAGCCGAGCTGCCATCGTTCCCACGCCAAAAATTCTG
>JBMYRY010000054.1:0-9718 GCA_049602795.1 Bradymonadia bacterium | reverse complement strand
TCCGCCAAACGGTCAAAGAGGATTTCGTTCAACCCCACTTGATGTAATCGAAACCGTGAACCATCTCTGAGCAATAGAAGAGACACTGCCACGCGTTCTTCTGCATTCAACCGTTCACTCCGTAAAAACCCCAGATACAACACGGCTTCGACGGTCATCGATGTTCGATCGCGGACCTCAGATAGCAAGGGATCTTTGTCCTGGGGCTTAATACTAAGGAAATCAACAAGCGTGTTCGGTCCTCGATAAAGCTGTTCTCCAAGCACCGGACTTTGCTCAAGCAAGATGTCCTGCAGAGGTCGAAAAATGGGCTTCCCATTAGGCGTGTAACGATAAAAAACTGCGTCACGCGATGGTGGTAAGGCATGTTCGCAGTTTGACGCAAGACACTGTAGACAGAACACCGCACCAGGCTGCCACTCTGATGCATCGATGCCATGACGACACTGTGCTAAGAACGCAGCCTTGGCTTTTGACCACGTCTCTTCGTCGCCTACCGACAACTCAATCGTGATGGCATCTCTGATCCCTGACTCAAGAAGAGTCTGACGTAACCGGTCTAACTGGTGCTCAAGTTCGGATGACTCGAATGTGCTCGGCTTTTTCGCCAAAACCACCTCCAAATACTTCACGGCTTTCCAAGGCAGCCTATCTAACCTTGTTTAGAACTCAACGCACAATCCATTTCTTTCGAACTGCGATGCTCTCTCCGAGTGCTCAACCACGACTCGAACCTACAAAAGAACGCCCCGACAGGTTGAAAACCTGACACAATGCTCTACTCTGATATTCAGTTTACGGTATGGGAGTTACGATGGCTGTACAATCTTCAGAAAAATCTGTCCTCGCGGCCCTTGGCGTCAACGCTATCCTAACCGTAGTCAAATCCATCGCATTCTTCCTGACCGGCTCAGGTGCAATGCTCTCAGAGGCAATTCATTCACTCGCTGACTTGATGAACCAAGGCTTGCTCTACGTGGGCATCAAACGAGGTAATCGAGCTGCGGACAAAGACTTCCAATACGGATACGGGCGCGAGCGCTTTGTCTGGGCGCTCATGAGTGCCGTTGGCATCTTCTTCATGGGATGTGCGTTTACGATTTTGCATGGAATCCAGGCCCTAAGACATCCGGAACCAATGAGTTCATTTGGCATTGCATTAGGTGTCTTAGGCTTGTCGCTCATCCTAGACCTGAGCGTATTTATCTTCGCGTTCCGCTCGCTCTGGTCTCAAAAAGGCACAACACCTTTCTTCGAGTTCCTCAAAACTGAGGCCGATCCGCCTGAGGTAGCCGTCTTGCTTGAGGACGGCGCCGCATGCCTGGGTGTCCTCATTGCAATGTCTGCCATTGGACTCAGTGCGCTCACGGGTTACGCCGCTTGGGACGCAATCGGGTCTATTTTAATTGGCATCCTACTCGGTGTTGTTGCCATCTGGCTGATCGAACGTAACCTTAAACTCCTTACTGGTCCGCGGATTCCAACCCAGGACGAAACCCGAGTACGCGACATTCTAAGGTCGAGCCCACTCATTGAATCCGTACAAAGTATGCGAACTCAAGCCATTGACACCGAAACATATGACGTGGAACTCGACGTACGGTTCTCAAGTCCAGCCATCTGCAAAACACTGCTAACTGACGCACAACAGAGGTATCCATCACTCGCCTCGCGGGAAGATTTCGAGGCGTTTCAGCTCTATTACACAACCCAGGTACTTGAAGTGATTGGTCAAGAAATTGATGACATCGAGCGATCGCTGACCACAGAAGATGACGCTTTTAGATTTGTAGACATCGAAATCCAAAACAACAGAGAGTGAGCAACACCTCGCGTCTCGAATAGTTTTGTAACCCTTAAGCCTGTTCTCCTCTCAGCGAATAGCGCACATAAGAAAGGAACCCGACACATGACATCGCAATCCCCAAGACCAACAGCATTGGTCACAAACGATGATGGGATAAACTCTGCATTTCTTTGGACCCTAGTTGAAAGCCTTGAAGAAGCCTTTGATGTAACAGTCGTAGCACCCGATGGCGAACGTAGTTGGACCGGGCGCGGCTTCACAAGACATGGCACTTTGAATCTGACGCAAAGCAGTAGACCGAATGCCTTTGCGCTCGACGGCACGCCAACAGATTGCGTCAACATTGGTATCGGACATGTGATGTCGAATAGACCAGACGTAGTGCTCTCTGGCATTAACTTAGGCTTCAATATGTCTCTGCCCCTCATCTCAACATCAGGTACGGTCGCTGGTGCCCTCGAAGGCGCGTTATGGGGCATTCACGGCGTCGCATCTAGCTTTCACATTCCATTCGACGTCTTCGACTCAATCAAAGACAATCATGGACGAATGGAGGGCGATCTTCAGACAGCGCTCGTCGAAAGTGCAAAGCGCACAACGGAATATGCACTCGAATTATGTAAGGGTCCCCCCGTTGGGACAGTCGTTCACAACCTGAATTTCCCCTCAACTATGTCACGAGAAACTCCGGTTGAGGACGTAGCGTTGTCAAATCTTCGACTAGGGAGCGTCTACCGACGCCTCAACACGACACAGTTCACATTTCAATTTCCAAGTAAACGTGATGCAGTGTTTTCGAGTGAAAACACCGACTTTAGCGCTCTAAAGCGGGGCCATGCCTCAATCTGCAAACTCCATTACGACCAGCTTACACCGGCCAAGTAGGCTCGCGGTCAAAGCCTCTTGCACCGTTCAACGTCCGAAAACTCTTGTATTCATGACCATATCGGGGTTGTCTATTGTGTGGATGAAAAATGCGGGTAGAGACGAGAGGGATCAAAAATGACTGACGCAAGAATCAGAATGCAAGATGATGAGATCTTCACCAATGAACACAAGGCCATTCGGCAAACCGTTCGAAAATTTGCGAAGAGTTTAGCGCCACACGCCGAAGAGTGGGATCACGCAGGTATCTTTCCCCGAGAAGTCTTTAAGCAAGCAGGTGATCTGGGACTCCTGGGGATCGGTCATGACCCTGAATACGGTGGACTCGGCTTAGATTGGTGGTACACGTTGTGTTACGCCGAAGAACTTGTTCACAGCGAGTCTGCTGGGGTCAATATGGCGCTGATGGTCCAATCCGACATGGCTACGCCGATCATCAATGAAATTGCCAGTGACGAGGTGAAACGGGAATTTTTGGCACCCGCCATCGCGGGCGACAAGATCGCAGCACTCGGCGTTAGCGAACCCGGTGGAGGCTCCGACGTCGCCGCAATTAGAACAACAGCAGTTCGCGATGGGGACGATTACCTCATTAACGGACAAAAACTTTGGATCACCAATGGCACACGAGCTGACTTCGTGACCTTGGCTGTGCGTACTGGTGATGAAGGCTTTGGTGGAATCTCCCTTCTTGTTTTTCCGACAGATGTGAAGGGGTTCTCTATCGGTCGATCACTCAAAAAAATCGGAAACAAAAGCTCCGACACAGCCGAATTGTTCTTCGACAACTGCCGGGTACCACGCCGGTACCTGTTGGGTCAGGAAAACGCAGGTTTCTTCCACATTATGACCAACTTCCAGGGGGAACGACTCATTGGTGCAGCTGGGGCTGTCGCAGGTATGGAGTATCACGTTCGCAAAGCGATACAATATGCCAACGAGCGCAAAGTGTTTGGTAAACCAGTCGCCAAATTTCAGGTCTGGCGTCACAAATTAGCCGAACACCTGACCTCGATTGAAGCTGCAAAACGACTGGTTTATTACGCGGTCGACAAGTTCACGAAGGAACCTCTCAAAGCAACTCGGGAAATTACGATGAGTAAATTATTCGCTGGCGATCTCAGCCAACGAGTAATGTATGACTGCATGCAGATGTATGGCGGTTTTGGCTATACGACGGAATACGCTATCGGCAGGGCGTGGACCGACGCTCGCCTGATCACCGTTGGCGGTGGAACGAGCGAAGTAATGAAAGAAATTCTCGTTAAATTAGAAGGTCTTTAAACAAGGCACTTGCGCCCCACGCCCCTATCTGAGAGATCACTGACGACACGGTCCAATCCAACCGTTCAATGAGTGAACAACAAGGGGACGCAAATGAAAGTGACTGACGACCAAAACCAACCACAGCAAATCGGCGCCCTCGCCTTATTTCTCAGAGGCATTGCCATGGGCGCCGCCGACGTTGTACCCGGGGTAAGTGGCGGGACGATTGCCTTTATCACGGGCATTTACCAGCAGTTCATCGACGCGTTAAAGTCCTTGTCGGCCAAACCTATTTTGCGGCTATTCACCGGTCAAGTCGGACAAGCGGTTGTCGAATTGAAAACATTTCATTGGCGTACCCTCATCCCGCTAGGTCTTGGAGTGGCCATCGCCATTGTAAGCTTGAGCAAAGTCGTAACAACGTGCATGGAAGATTACCCCGCGCCCACATACGCCCTGTTTTTTGGTTTAATTCTCTTCTCTGCTGTTGCACCTTATCTTCAGATCAACAGGAAATCCGTATCGGTCGTCGGGATTTTTCTCGTGTCCGCATTCATGGCTTGGCTTTTCGTTGGTCTCCACCCTGACTCACCGAATAAAAAAGTCATCAGAGCTGATTCTGACGCCAAAACCCTCATCTATATTGGAAAAATTCGTTCGACGGCAGATGTATCACGCCTCACGGCACTAAGAGATTCATCGCATCCTACTCTCGAACTCCGGCTCTATGATCCCAAGCGGATCATGACCTCAAGTAACCTTCCACCAAATACGGTGAAGATGGGCTCTAAGGATGAACTGAAAGCCTGGTACACCAAGCACGAAATCGATGGCGCTTTTTCAAAACCGCTCGTTGTTGTCGGTGACCATACCCCAAATCTATTTTGGATCTTCATCAGCGGATTCATTGCAATTTCGGCAATGGTCCTACCCGGTTTAAGCGGCTCCTTTTTGCTTTTGTTTCTCGGTCTGTATCACATCATTTTCGGAGCTCTTCATGGCGTCATTGGCGCAGGATTAACCCTCATTGGCAAATCGAGCGGTCCACTGCAACAACTCGCCGGTACCAGCGGGTTAGACGATCTGTTCATTGTGATAGCTTTTGGTTTCGGCGTACTGTGTGGACTCGCAATCTTTTCACGAATCGTTGCCTGGCTTTTTGAGAGAGCGAAGGATATCACCCTCGCCGCACTCACCGGTCTCATGGTGGGAGCGTTGCGCTTGCCTTTCAACAAAATCTCTGCGTCCACCGAACAATTTTCGGAGGGTGTGGGTCCTGTCGTTCTCAGTGCACTCGCCGGGGCACTAATTGTACTGGCACTGTTGCGGATCGACTTAAAGCGGGCAGCAAATGCATCAACGGACATGCCCGAATAGGTGACCCCCTATTCCTGACACACTAGGCAAAGGCTCTCATGGTTGATGCTTGACCTTGCACGACACCTCTAGTTCTGCGAACTGCGCTTCGAATCGCGCGACCATCTTTTTTACGAGCTCGGTCGATTCTCCAGCGTAGTCCAAAACGATTCGCGTTCGATTGCTCGCTGACAGTGGAGTGGTTACTTTTCTGACATTGAGCGTTGCAATCGCTGACTTGCAATCCGAGAATCGCTTATCCGGAGACTTCTCAGTCGCAATCCTAATGAAATCCGCGAGATCATCAGGACAATCGGGTACCAAGGTTCTCACATCTGGGGTCTTCTCGTGCAGTTGGCGCTTGAGCAACGCTCGAATCTCATTTTCATTGAACGGCACCTCACCGCAGATGAGTTCGAAAGCGGTCATTCCCAAGGCGTATAAATCCGTCCGCCCATCCAAGGGCTTGCCCAGAATCTGCTCCGGCGCCATATAACATGGGGACCCTAATCTTGCGGCCCCCCCCTCGCCAGAATTGTCCATGTGAATCGCAATCCCAAAATCGAGTAATTTAGAAGGACCATTATTGGTGAGATAGACGTTTGAGGGCTTCACATCTCGATGAATCAACCCCCGCTCATGAGAATACTGGAGCGCTGCTCCGAGTTCGTGAACGATGGTACGAATACTCGACCAGGGTAAACGTGGGTGATTGTAAATGAAATCCTCTAGCTGTTGTCCTTCTAAGCGTTCCATCACCGTAAAACGCGTGCCATAGGCCCGTTCAAAATCAAAAACCCTTACAATATTGGGATGATTGAGTGAAGCAACGACTTGGGCTTCTCTATCGAAATGTGCGCCAAATTGAGGATCGTAAACCAATGCATGCGACAGCATTTTGATGGCAACCGTCTGATTCAAATCAGGATGAATCGCCTCAAAGACATCCGCCACATTGCCCTTGCCGAGTACCCCGACAATTCGATATTTCCCAACTTTACGAATCCCCCCGATTTCCTTTAAACGCTCACCTACAAGGCGGGTCAGGATCTTCGCCGCCGCTACATTGTTTTTCACCAACGATTCAAAGGCTGCACGCTTCAATCGAAAGCACACCACGTCTCCATTGGCCATCACGGTTGCCGTTCGCGGCTCACTCGTAATTAAGGCCATTTCACCGAACGAGGTAGGTCCCTGCAATTGCGTCGAGAAATTTTGATTCGCCATCTCCACGCGCACCATTCCGGATTCAAGAATGAACATAGAGTCACCCACGTCTCCTTCGCGCAAAATGGTCTCTCCATTCGCAAAGGGACAACGCTCGAGCGCCGCCTCTACAAGTTCAAGTTCTTCACCAGACATGTCAGCAAAGAGCTCCAATCCTGCCCATGATGGTCTTGAGTCATTCTGCTCGACGCTTTTCGCCGCCTGGATTGGGATGAAGTCCGGTCCAAGTGCCTGCGTCTTTTTATGGGCACTGAGTTTTTGTCTAAAGCCAAACAAAGGCACCTCCCCAAAAAACAAACACGATTGCAATGAAGCGTCGCACAGTCAGCGCGACGTGTCGCGGAATTTCAGATAAATTGACCTAAAAAAAGTTTTTCGAGCCTGTCATTAGTGGTTGGGAACTAATCCCCGTGCTATGCTCTGACTCAGTTGAGCTGAATAGGGTTGGCAGCCAACTTTAATTTTGGGAAGGCAGCATTCAATGAACATTCACGAATCTCGCTTGTCGGAGATTTCAAGACAACAATCCAAGGGTAAAAAGCGTACGACTATGTCGTTTAAGCTCTGCCTGACAGTTCTATTCGTGATGTTGATTATCGGCTGTCACCGAAGCCCTTTCGGGTCAGACCAAACCCCCTGCCCTGGAGAAGATGGTGAAGCTTTGGTGCTCGACTACACCCTAAACTGTTTGTACTCAGAAGGAGTGCCCGAGGATGGCTGCCCGCCTTTCATCCCAAACGAATACACGGTGAGTAGCATCCAGATATGTAGCGAACGAAGTGGCGCACAAGAACCGTATTTAAGGCGCCTCATCAATGAATTTCTCGACATAGACGCCAACACGCCTACGTTAAGTGAAGAGACGAATCCTGAAGCACTTGATGCATCAATAGAGGACCAGGACGACGGTAATGCAACATCAATACAACCCACTTCTTCAGAAGCTGCCTCTGCTGACGAAGAACAGGATTAAGACATAAGGAACCTAATGACGAAGATGAATCCCCTATACATGTTGCTTCCTTTCTCACTGACGCTTGGCTGTGCTGCAGCCCTCCTGGGTGGCTCTCCGAAAAAAGTAGAATTAACCGGACTAGAAAATGTTCAAAAAAAGATAACGACATATTTCGATGAAACGACGACCGTCTACAAACAGGCTGATGCCACACTAGAGGCAATCGCAAAAGCCCAGACAGAATTCAATTTGTCCGCGGAAGACTATCGGGCACTCACTGTCTCAATTTCAACAGGGACGCCGTTTTCCGCACCGAAGAGCCTGAGTACCGAGCAAGCCGCGAACCTGTCGAAGCTTGTTACTAATGGTCAATTACTTACAGCCGCCGTAAAGGGCGCCTCAAAGAAGACCTCGGAAGCTTCGGAGTTTTTAGTAGAACAAACGAGCCAAATCGAAAAGGAACTCCTGATTGTGAAGCGAGATCACGAGGTCATCAAACGCAATCCTCTCGCCTCTCGACGAGACAAAGGTCGAGCCGCAAATCAAGTTCGCAAAGCAAACAAACTCGCTAAAGCGATCAATGATGATGGACAGAGGCAACTCAAGGCACTTTCGAGTATTCAGGCTAACGTAACTAAGACTGTTGGCGCATGGACGCTATCGCTCAACCCAGACCTATTGAAGAAGGCGGTTGAAGCTCAGAAGTCCGCAATTGAGAACGAACAACTCAACGCCGTGAACGCTAAAGCGAAGACGTTGAAAGAAACCGCTAAGTCTCAAGTTGATGGCACAGTTAAGGATGGTGCAGCCGCTGGTCAAAAGGCGTTGGATGGTGTCAAGCCCCCGTCATTAGGGGAAAGTGAAGAACTGAAAGCTTTGAATAACAAAGCCTCTGCGACGCTCAAAAAGGGCACCGCAAAGGGACACCAAAGTATCAATAAACTCGAAAAAGCAGCGAAGAGTAGCTTAGATGAAGCAACTGACAGCCTCACAGAAGCGCCTTCAGAGGTAGAAGCTGCGGATGATGACGATTCGAATTAGAGCCTAAAATCAGTATGCAGACTGGACGATAATCGTGGACATGGAACTAGACATTGACGGGTTGCACAATGCCTTAGAGGCATCGCCCAACGACCAGCAAGCACTCGAGACTCTCGTATCTTTCTACCGTTCCGAAGGCGCTTTCGAAGAACTCACCGAGCTATATCTCGGGCAATTAGAAAATCAAACTGAGCAGAGACTTCCTCTTTATCAAGGTCTCGCAGAGGTAATGGAAAAGCACCTTAGCTTACCGGACGACGCTCGCGTAGTCGTATTGGAAGGCTTACAAGAATTTTCAACCGACAAGACCTTATGGTCTCAACTCCGAGATTTGAGCGAAACCGAGGAACAATTACTCGAATACGTTACGATGTTGAAAGAGATCGGGCTCACCGAGAATGTGCCAGCCCTAATTCCTGAGCTTATCTTACTCATAGGAGAACTCTCAGAGGCAGAGATTGCGCTTGTGTTTGAAAGAGTTTACCAGATATCGGTGGAGACTCGAGACGACTCGACCATGCTAAACTTATGGCACGAACTTAATGAGCAGTGCCCTGATCAGCGCCATACCTACCTACCAAACATGCTAGACGTTGCCATTGAGTTGAGTTCCACCAAAGCCCTTGAATTAGCAGGGGCTGAGCTTGAAGAAGTGCATGATGATTTTGTCGCACAATTCATCTCCGCAATTCGAAATTTGACCATTAAGGACGCAGATGTAGCGATTTCGATCATGTTGAAACCGGCTTTAGCGTCAACAAGAAACGAAACAAAGACAATGGCTATGTCGGCAATCATGGATATTGCGGAGGCGCTCAATGACTTGGCACTCGTCGACCAACTCGACATCAGTGATGAAGCCGTCAGTGATGATGTCTTTGAACGATTCATCAAACTGACGCTCGACGAGTGCACAGCGAAAAAGGAGCTATCCCCGCTGCTCCGCCAATTACCCAACAGTCAGGCATGGACCGATGCTCGTAGAGACTCTCTCCTCTCAACCGTAATGACACTGATCGTGGAACTCCAGGAACTGTCCCCCCTCCTCGACTTGTGGTCAAACATTGAGAATGCAAGTCAGCCGATTCTGCAGTTGTTCCAATCATCAGTCAAAAGCCTGTGCACTCTGCCCATGAGCGAACCACAATTCGATACACTCGTGAGTGTAATCGAAGCCTGGG
>JBMYRY010000053.1:0-9756 GCA_049602795.1 Bradymonadia bacterium | reverse complement strand
CGCAGTCCGGTCCCTGAAATATTGGTCTGGCGTGCCCATGATGGCATTGACCCAACTCGCCAGTACCAGGTGTTAATCTCCGCTCATGATGAATGGTCTGCAGAACCATTTGAGACGATTATCGACGTTGACTGGTCAATAGAGGAGCCTTCATTCGAGGATACAGCGCTTGATTCGGTTCGTGCCGTACACTACGACCGAACCATTTACGGCGAGTGCACCGACTATGGTGACCTATGTGGTGGCTGCGAACGAGATCAATTAGGGACTGAAACACACTGGCAGGTGGAGGGTCGGGTGGAGATTGATCGGGCCTTTAATCAGTTCATGTTAGGACGCATTGCCATCGGTGACAGTGAAGAGAGTGCGCTGGCAGCGTTGGACCGAGTCAACTTCAAGAGCCTGTTCATTGAAGATGCCGCCTATCTCAAGGCGGATGGAGGTTTACGGTCCGAATGGCAGACCGAGTCCGCTTGTTTAGCACTCGAAATCATCAGACCGGACGGCACCAAAGTACTAAAGACGACTGATTGCTTCGAGTTACCTGAGGATGCGTCGAATGATGAGTTCGACTTTGACACTGATGCAGAGCGTAACCTATCTCGTGCGGGTGGCTGTAGCCAGAGTGTCAGCGATGCACCATTCGGCCCCTATCTCTTACTCACTCTCGTCTTTGGATTTCACTCACTTCTGAGAAGACGAACTCTCAAAGCCTATCGGCGATGATTACATCCAATCTCTAGGAGGATGCGCCAATTTAGGCATATTTACACTCGCTAGCGCCCTTGTTTGCTCATAATCGAGTCGCGTCAGTTCTCTTGAGATGTAATGCGGAGATGAAACCACCAGCCTACACTGGCTTCTGCACATGAACGTGGAGGTATCGAACCGAGTGTCGTGCGCTGCCTGCAACCTTCCTCATCAAGACAAGGTATGGTCCAATGAGCAAACCGCCTTCATTGCATTGATCATTTAAGAGCCGCGACGCTCATACCTTACGGAGGCAGAATTACTCGATTGATTCACTGGTCAGGTATTTCCATAGCGGCAGCGCCGGGTGTAAAGAGGAAGTAAAAATGGCCGCCACACAGGCGCAGCATGACACCCTCAAGAAGGGGATCCGTTGGGGTCCTACTGCGCCTATGTGACCGCCCGCCTCCACCAGATAAAGCGGGTGGTCTAAGCGGAGGCGTTGTATTTAAGTGACATGTAATGACTCTTGCCGGTCGAGAGTGAAAGCAAAGAAAGTAGGCTCAAAACTCAGAAATCAAACACATCGCTCGGGTCTTCTTCTCCGTCAAATCCCTCGCCTCTCAATCCATCAACGCAGGCAAGGATCATTACAGTAATTGTGCATCCAAAAACGATTAAAGAAGGAACTCAAACCATGGTGTTTCCCCAGTTTTTACTGACGCGCTGTACCAGCCGGTACAGAAATATGGGAGACCGTATCAGTTTCTTGGAATCGACTCAATACATATATTGTACTGCTTGGTACTAAAAATGAGGGTCATGGGTAATCTGGACTCTAAGTTTTGAACTGTAGGACTTGGAAGTGACTTCCACTACGGCGTGACTTGTCTTCGGCGTGTAGTAACGCACCGTGTCTAGCGGAGACCGACCTAAAGTCAAATTAACCCAAGCAAATGGAGTAGATGAACATCTTTACTAGGCATCATAAAGCGACCACAGGGTGTCGGTCTGACCTAGAATATTGGCACGTATAACATTGAATCGGATCGTAGGATTGTCGGCAGACAAATATCCATCGACATGTTATCGTGATAAGACGAATCGCACGTTTATTGAGTAAATCTAACGGTGAGCACACGGTGAAACCCAAGACCGCCCAAAACAAAAGTCCCGGTCGCCCTAAGGAGATCAAGCCGGACAGTATTGTTGAACGTGCAACAGAAGTATTTTGGCGCGACGGCCCTCATTCACTTTCACTCAATGAGGTCTGCCGGCGAATTGCTACATCTAAGCCATCAATCTATCGAGAGTTCGGCGGTGAAGACGGGCTGATGGCTGCTGCGCTTGAGCATTATCGAGAGCTCATGATCGTGCCCCTGATGCACATGCTCCAAATGGAACGACCATTCATCGAGTTACTCGATGAATTCGTTGTCAATCTGACAGTGCCGCGAGCATTACCTCCCGGCTGTTTGTTTACGGAAATGCGCATGACTCGCCAGCACCTTGGCGAGCAAAGCTTAGCGCGGCTCGAGGCGATCGAAAACGAGAGACTAAGTGCGTTAGTCCAATGGTATGCAAAAGCAGTCGAACGTGAAGAGGTTAATTCGGCACTCACGCCTTTGGAAGCCGCGCATTTCATCGATAGTCAGTTTACTTTACTTCTAATGCATATGGGGAATGACCGCGACGCAAACCTCGTTAGGCAAGAGGCACGCCTCGCTTTTAGCATCCTTGCACCCCAGTGAATGAGATCTGCCCTCATCCAGTGACTTCACCGAGAGATGCGATTCACCTGCGATGGAGTTGAAGGGAGATCAACGAGATCTACCAACGCCCATCACTCGGTCTACTCGTCCGGCATCACAAAAAGCAACGCCTAGGTTTCGTCCCTCCGATAGGATGACGCCAATCCGATAATCGTGTACGATCATCAACAACTTCGAATGGAATGCTCACCAGGAAACTATGGAGGATAGATGAGTTTCTTATCAAGGATAGGTATCGCGGTCTTTGTTACACTGATGCTCGCCTGCGGCACCGAGGAAAGCTCCACTTTGACCGAAGATTGTCGCACGGACGCTCAAAACTGTATGGAAGGTATGAGTTGTCAGCCCGATGCAAATGACAACTATGTGTGCATGCCTGAGAACCAAGGCGGCTCAGCTGGTCAGGTTGAGCCCAATGGTGGCGCATCAGGAAGCGGAGGAACGGCAGGGGAAGCAGGGCAAGCAGGGCAAATCGGCCCCGTCGGACTAGCTGGCTCAGGCGGCTCCGGCGGACAAGCCGGGGAAGCCGGTAATGATGAACAGGGTGGCATGAGCGGTCAAGCCGGCAGCGAGCCGCCATTTTGCGGTGATGGCGTTCAGAATGGGTCTGAGGCATGCGACGATGGCAATGAGATTGACGATGACGCTTGTTCGAATGATTGTGAGATTAATGAACCGCCTATTGATCCCCCAACGGGACCATATTCACTCACATTCAATGTAAGAATGGATCCCGGTTACACGGGCGGCGTAACTGTCGGTAACAATCTTCAAGGCTGGAACACGGCCGGCACTGTACAACTCCAAGACAATGATCGCGACGGCGTCTATTCCGGTTCCATGCTCGTCGACGCTGGCGAGAGAATCGAATTCAAGTATATCCGCGGCTATGACGGAAGCGGCATGTGGGAGAATGTCCCTTCTGATTGCGGGTATGTAACAGGGCAATACAGTAACCGATCAGTAGTCATGCCCGCTCAAGACCTGGTGCTTCCTGTCGTTAAATTTGGAACCTGTGAGTTCGACGAAGAGCCGAACCCAGGCTCGATGGACAATCCATTTTCACCCAACGATGTTTCAGGAGATTGTTCTCCGAACACCCGACGGATTCGCTTTCGGGTGAATACGGCCGATGTGAATCAAACTGGCGGACAGCCCTGTGTATTTGGCTCATTCAATGATTGGCGTCCCGACCAATACCCGATGGTGGACCCAGACGGCGACGGCGTGTTCGAATTGGAGTTGGCCGTGACAACGCAAGCGATTGAATACAAGTTTAATCTTTGTGGACAGGACGTCTACGAGGACTTACCCGATCAGGACGGATGTACCTTACGAACCGGAGAATACGTGAACCGCATCATTCCCGCTGGCAGTGGCGATGAAGTTCGAAATGCGGACTGCTTCAACGGCTGCGGCGCATGCGATGATGAGGACCCTGAAGCGTTTAATCACCCATGGTTCGTTTGTCAGAACGCACCTGGGCGCCCAACCCCAATTACCTTGGCTGGGCGCCGTCTGGTTGAGGGATCCCGAACTGTTCATTGGAAGGGTGTTGCCTGGCAGCCATATGGGATTGGTCAAGGTCCTGGGGTCACTTCACCACCGTGGGCAAGTGCAGTGGAACAGGATGCTGCCCTCATGGTTTCTGCAGGGATTAACGCCGTTCGAACCTACGGCGTGATCTCGAATCGGACAGTACTCGACCATCTCCACAGTCAGGGTATTTCCGTACTCATGACGGTTTTTTACGGATATGGAGACACCCCGGAGAGCGCCATTAATCATGTCTGTGCTCTCAAGGATCATCCGGCAATTGCAGGGTGGCTTGTGGGTAACGAATGGAATCTCAACATGCTTGGACGCAACGTGGGCTTCAACGAGGCTGCCGATGCGGTGGAACAGGTGATTCGCGCCATTCGAATGAACGATAGTACTCGTCCGGTATCCACCGTGTATGGCGGGCTACCCAGTAATGAACTGCTCAGCTGTATGAGTGAATCGCAAGCGTGGGGTCTCAACGTGTACACGGGTGCATCATTCGGTGGATTGTTTGCCGAATGGGCGGGACGTAGCACTCGACCCATGTATTTTGGTGAATATGGCGCCGATGCCTACGACACCCGAATTAACGCCGAAAATGAATCGTTACAAGCGGACATTGTCGCCTCGCTCACCAACGAAATACATACCAACAGCGCAAGAACAGACGGCGTGTGTACCGGTGGTATGGTCTTTGAGTTTAATGACGAATGGTGGAAATATGCGTCTGGAGATTGGGGCGTCCACGACACCGCCAATTCTTGGGAAAATGGTGCTTACCCGGACCCGGGCATGCAAGAAGAATGGTGGGGTCTCGTCCGGATCGATAGAACCGTACGAGAAGCCTTACGCCGATACGGGACACTAACCCCACCAGCCGAATAAGCCTGCCGCACCGAATCGGGTATCCGATTCACAAGACCAAATCCCCTCGCAGGTGAACGCCATGAATTGCCCACCATCCGCAGCTCTCGTGGTCCGTGGGAATGAAACTTAATCACTTGTCCGATAGCCCGACCTCTCCTATGGTCATATTTTCGAACTCCAGACCTCAGGTAAGCCGATGAAAACCATTCTTCAAACCACGACTTTTGTTATCGCTGCCCTCTTGTTCGCTTGTAAAAGCAACTCAACGTCCGAAGACCGTCCAACGTCTCAAGCAGGCGTTGCCGGTGAAGGCGGTCGTATGGGTGAAGCCGGTGGAGCCGGTCAAGGCGGCAGCGCGGGTGAAGCCGGTGGAACTGGTCAAGGCGGCAGCGCGGGCGAAGGCGGAGGAGCCGGTCAAGGCGACAGCATGGTTGACGCCGGTACTGCCAGTGATGTCGGTACCGATGACTGCACGAATCTTGCCGATGACACGGTGATCGCTGAAACACCCTATGGTGAGTGCACCTATGAAACACCATGCTCACTTGGAGGCAAAAAGGCTCGTATCAAGACGATTTGCCGAGACGCACAAGCCATTGAGGTGGAGGAATCCACACGCTTTCCTGAGTGTGACCGACAAACCCATGATCTAGTCATCGATGAAGGGCAATTGGATGGTCAATGTGCCTACGCTGATGACTGCATCCAGACCGGAACCCAAAACCGACTCAGTCGCGTCTGCGAAAACGGGGTAGAAACCAACCGCGCTGTGCCCGAAGAAGTTGCTGCGTGTGCGCGAGATACGAGCGGTCGAGTCATTCAAGACATCGGCTACGACGGCACCTGTGTGTACGCTGATGACTGCATCCAGACCGGAACCCAAAACCGACTAAGCCGCGTCTGCGAAAACGGGGTAGAAACCAACCGCGCTGTGCCCGAAGAAGTCGCTGCGTGTACGCGAGATACGGAAGGGAACCAATGTGAACCTGATGGTCTTTGTTCAGCGGGCATTTGCACTTGCCCCGAAAGAGGGCGCTGTGAAGACCTCATGATGCTTCACTCCAATTACGGTGCGGACAACCCACTCTCGGGATTGGCAACGGGAGATCAAGCGGTCTTAGAATGCGATGCTGGCTACACCGCTCGAATAACTAAACAAGTCGTCACTTGCCTAGCGGACGGTAGTTTCGGCGGCATGACGCCCTGCGAACCGCTCCCCTGTGAGCCACTCTCAGTCCAAAACTCTCAAGGACTTTTCGGTGAGAGCTTTGTTGGCGACGTGCTCGCCATTACCTGTAACCCTGGCTACGCATCACCTGATGGTTCTCGTACCCAAACAACAACCTGTACCACAGCAGGCACTTGGGCACCGACCCCATCTTGTCAAGCTCAAGCATGCGAACCACTAGTTGTGGATAATACGATCTCCGGCACGCAAACGATCACAGGCACCACAGGCGAACGCTTCAACATTGAATGTGCCGAAGGATACGTGGGGGGAGGTGAGACAACGTGTAACCCGGATGGCACTTTTGACCGAGTGACATGCAGTTCAAAGACATGCACGCCCCCCTTCGTCACATATGGCAATCTTACCGATGGTCAGGGAACCTATGCCGATGGTGATGCCATACCAACCGATCAGATTGAGTGTGACACAGGCTATGTTCGAACCGATCTGCCACAAATCTGTCAATGCGACAGCGACGGGTCCTCGTGTCGAATTCTGGATACCGCCTGCCTCAGTAATGGATGCGCAGCGCCGCTCATTCAAAATGGTACCTACGACGGTCTCCCGGTGTACAACAATGGAGACACAATCGATCTCAGCAGGATCTACTGTGATCCTGGCTATGAACGCGCCGATAATAACAGCTTGACGTGTGCGTGCCCGATTAACTTGACCCGCTGTGAGACAATCACAAACCATTGCACGGAAATTTATTGCCCAGACATTATTCAACCTGGTGGTGGTGCCACCCCCAGTGCGAACTGCCCGGGTGGCGAAGCGACGACTCAACCCACATGCAGTTTCACCTGTGAACCCGGCTACACCCTCGTTGGCTCAAAAACCATTCAATGTCGCTTAGATGGATGGTGGCCCGCGCCGCCCGTTTGCGTTGAGAACATCTGTCCCGCCATCGAGCAACTTGCTCAAGGAGACCGACCAGGTGCGAGCTGTTCAGCAAGTGGCGCAACGAGCAATGCCACGTGTGAGTTTGATTGCGAGGCTGGTTATGAACTCATTGGTGAGTCGACGGTCGTTTGTGGGGATACAGGTCGATGGTCTGACTTTCCTCGATGCTCTCCACTTACGTGCGCACCCGCCTCGGTACTCAACTCTGACTTTAGTGCGCCAGAGAGCTTATTCGGCGTGACTCGAGACCAGGTGGTCATCACCTGCGAAGCCGGTATGTATCTTGCCGATGGCGCAACAGTCCAATTAGCTGAATGTACGTCAGACGGGACGTTTAAGCGCGTGAATCAAGATGGAACCCGTACACCACTCGAAGACTGCAGCCCATTCGAAGGCTGCCTCTAGTCTCACCTATCAATCGCTTTGAGTATCGGAATTAATCGTGGCTTAAACTCAGCTGACCTATCGCGGGTTGTAAAAAGTAGTACTCTCACGGCATGCAATACAGGCACATTAAACATCTGTGTGAGTATCGAACGACGCATTTCTCTTTGGCTAATCAACTCGCCGTGCACCAAGGCAAAACAAGAGTAGGAAAAAGAGCAGACTTCGAGCACCGTTATCGCGCCCGAGGTTCGGCTCCATGGCACATCCCCCGGTGGTATCTCGGCCGACGCCGCCTCCGGAAGAAGTGCCTGTAAGCATACCCACATCAAGAGCGCTGTTGTCGCCGACCGATGGACCGGCATCAGCGTCCGACACGCCGACATCAGCGCCCAGAAGCGTGGTCGAATCCATCGCCGAGTCGACCCCCAAGTCTTGAGCATCAATCATATTGGACGCATCAGTATCCGTGCCCGGCTCAGGCGGTTCACATCCATCCTCTACTCGAGATGTCTGCCACTGACCATCGTTGCACGCTGTACGTTCATCGCCACAGTTCTCAAGGGCATTCTCGCTGCTCGTTTCACCGTGACGAGCATACGTACCATCATCTCGCTGACACGCCCGAAAATTATTCGAGACCTGCGTATCCACGTGCTCTTCAGGAATCAAAGCAAGCTTTGTTCGAAACTCCGCTGCACCGGCTTCAGCGAATGAATTATCAGTGATCACCGTGTCCCTGACCGGCTCATTGTTAAGACGTGCCCTAAACGGCGCCCCCACAAAGATAAAATCGAAGTCACCAATAAAGAGATTATCTCGAACCTCTGTGCCGTCATCCTCGATACGCACCCCGCCGCGAATGATGTTTTCGAACACATTCCCGCGGATGATGTTGTCCTTAGCAAAATCGGGGAATACCGAAGCAAAGTTTAAGGACAGTAAATAGAGCTCAACGTTGGCAGAAGGATAGTCGGCATAGGTGGAATGAAAGACACTCGTGACCGAAATCGGATTATTGTACGGGGTTGGATCACCACATTCCATTTGAGTCAAATCTCTTGATTGACGCGCAGCCACCCAGATGCCGAACGGCTGGTCTCGAAAGTGGTTATCCGTAATCACATTATCACTCGCATACTCTGTGCGGGGGCGGCTATTTGGCTCGTCGGCAGCATGCTCCCAACAGTTTTTGAAGAGGAAGATCCCACCAAAAGCATTGTCGTTGATATCGTTTCCACGGATCACGTGCTCCGAGGAACCATCGACCGCAATCCCTTCTCTTCGATACCAACCGATCCGCGGCACACCGTCAGGCTTGATATGTCCGTTGTTCTCAATCAAGTTGTTGATGATTTGGTGACGCTTTCCGTAGGGAGAGAGATAAAGACCGGCACTGCTATTATCGATGATGATAGAATCACGCACAGTCACACCAACCGTGTGCGGTAAGATGTGGATTCCCACCCCGGTTGATTCAGACACATGTACTCGCTCAATCACGACATTCTCTGCAGCGAGGTCTCGGACATCATCGTCACTCTCACCATCTCGCAAACGACGGACCCTGACGGCAATCCCTTTTTCGCCATTCATGTAGCAGTCGCGAACAATGGCACGATCTGCATTCCGCTTGATGTTGACTGCATATCCAGAGTCCGGGCTGATCGTGGCACCATTACAATTCAAGACTACATCGGGTTCATCAATCTCGAACCCTTGCTCGTAGCGACACTCTCCACGAAGTTCAACCGTACCTTGCAATGAGGTGTCATCGAGACGACAACGGTCGGGAGAGGTATCTTGAGGTTGTGAAGGTCCTCGTCCTGCGGTTTGAGCAAACCCTGTATTGATACACAGACAGACATACAATAAAGCGAGATAAAGGCGTTGCTGACACATGCGAGTTCATCCTCTCAGTGCCCACAAAAGGGCACCAAACATGCCCTCAATTGGGGCAAAAAGCTCTACCCCATATTCTCCATCCCAAGATGCGCGGACTTTAGCGACACCGGAGGGGAGATTCAAGCCCATTTGTCTGAGCATGTGCTTTCAGCGGTCAATTTGAACCGCGCCGCTCCGCAAGTTCGTTCTCAATTTGCGCCAAGAGCGCATTATCGATTCGATACACAAACATCAGCGCACCCGCGACGAGGAAGAACACCGCGGGCAACACATTAAACATCAGCTGAATGCCTTCGATCGCTTCTTTGGTTTGGTTTAATTCGCCCTGCACGAATCCATACATTGCCAGAAGAGAAGCCGGCACCGCGCTGCCAATGGCTGAACCAGCTTTGAGTGAAAACATGGAGGCGGAGACGGTGAGTCCTGCACTATTCTTGCCCGAGACCCATTCTCCATATT
>JBMYRY010000052.1:0-9859 GCA_049602795.1 Bradymonadia bacterium | reverse complement strand
GTCAAACATCAGTAGCCCTTCACTCGCCTACCCGCCATTTGCGTCGCTTCAATATCGCGGGCACATGCACCTGGTCCCGTTTGTAATTCAGGCACGTCGAATACATGAGCAAGTTGATGCCAAACCTCAAAGACATTTCTCTTTGAAGTGGGCCTCCCGGACGTATTGGTAAAGCCCATTGTCCGGCTCTATCGCGACATAGGGCGCCAAAAACGTCATTTCTAGAATAAATAACCGGACTCCTGTCCTCAAAATCAACACCGTACAAATAGCGATCGCGAGACACGCGACCCGATGAACCACTGAGCATATAGAAAGTTCGATAGAATGTATGGTCTCGAGGGAGTTGCTTCAATGGCTGCTCAATCCACAATTTGCTCAATGCAGCTCGAAAACTGATATCAAACCGCTCATCGCCCATGGGAGACGCGTCGTCTACAAAAAGGGTGCCGCCTAATTTGAGGAAATGTCGTAACCTAGACATGTCATCACTCGACAGCGGTTTCATCTCACCTGTACCCACGAGTACGATAAGTGGATATTCGTACAAGCGGTCATCATTAATAGTGAGTGTCCGCGGAGTCTCACGAGTCTTCATACTCGTCCGTTTCTCTGCCTCCCACATCAACTTTTCTATACCCGATGCACGATTTACGTCGCCACTGACGCCCCTGAGCACTGCAACGCTTAACAGGCTAGATGACCCCATGGCAAATGCCGGACCGCTCGAAAGCAATGCGCCTGCACCCCACATCATTCGATGCATCAACTCGCGACGCGAGAATAACTCTATGTCAACCAATCGGTCCTCGTCTCTCCATGAACACCTCGTGGATGGCTGCGACCGCGGAGCGACCTTGAGCATGTTCAACTAAAAACCCGACACCATTAGGCTCAATTACGCGCCCATGATGAGAAATTTCAACACTTAACAGCGCACGATCAAGCGCCTCAAGTGCACCCGACATTGAGGATAAAGAACGACCCACAGCCGTTACGAGGGAAAAGGTTTCAATCACCGTGGTTCCAAGCCTTTCAAGTTCACGCCTCAACTCTCCAACACCGTGCACATGTTGTACTGAGCAGACTACTGACCAACCAACACTATGTTCAACCGCTCGAAGTCCCTCTACATTCCATTGACCCAACACATGGAGACTCTCAGCTAGATCCGCCCCCTGCTCACCAGGCATCATCAACCACACATCCTTGTTCAAACTTACGCCGGTGATTCGTGGGATGCCGTGCTGCTCATTGATCCGAGTGTAGGTTTGACGGTCACCGTGCGTCGATGCACATCTAATCTCGATGTCCTGCGCTCGAGCCCATTCGACAGCTTCGGCATGCAAAACCTTAGCACCAGCATCGGAAAGAGATTGCATCTCGTCATAAGTAAGGTGCTTCAAATGTACAGCCTCCGGAACTTGACGGGGGTCCGTGCTATACACGCCATCAACATCGGAACAAATTTCCGCATAATCAGCCCCAAGTGCAGCGGCAAGTGCGACCGCCGTAGTGTCTGATCCCCCACGACCCAAACTCGTAATCTCTTTACGCTCACTCACACCTTGAAAGCCTGCAACAATGACGATATCGCCCTGCTGCAGGGCGGCTTGAATTCGATAAGGCGTCACCCTAATGATTCGGGCATTCGTATGATCATCCGTTGTAATAATGCCACTTTGAGATCCTGTAAAAGACACGGCTTGATAACCAAGATCTTGAAGTGCCATGGAAAGCAAGGCCATCGAAATCCGCTCACCAACGGTAAGTAGCATGTCTAATTCACGACGCTGGGGCTGTGGAGACACCTGTTTCGCTAAGGCTAACAGTTCATCGGTCGTGTTGCCCATCGCCGAGACCACCACCACCAAATCATGACCCAAGTCTTTGGTTGCTCCAATTCTCCGCGCTACAGCCTTAATCTTCTCAGGCGTGGCAACCGAGCTGCCACCATATTTTTGAATTACTACTGACACCGAATCTGCACCATTCCCAGAGCCCGTTATTCCACCCCTCTCTGGTAGCTGTTTTTTGAAGAAATTGCACCATGCTTTGCATCTTGACGTACAACCTATTAAAACAGCGGTTAGAGAATGAGACAAAAGGGACGAGAATGAAGATCACGGTTATTGGAAGTGGGTACGTTGGACTCGTAGCGGGCGCGTGTCTCTCAGACGTGGGAAATAAAGTCACCTGCGCAGATATAAGCCAGGAAAAGATCGACTTATTAAATCAAGGCAAAGTGCCATTTTACGAGCCCAGACTGCCCGAACTCGTGTCTCGAAACCTCAAGGCAAACCGACTTAAGTTTACGACCGATGTAGAAGCGGCCTGTCGCTCTGGGGCAATCATCTATATTGCCGTGGGGACACCTCAGGGGGATGACGGCTCTGCAGAGTTAAAGTTTGTCGAAACAGTGGCTCGAACAATTGGTAAAACCCTCAGTGAGGGAGAAAATATGCTCGTCGAAGGACACAAAGTGATCCTTACGAAGTCAACAGTACCGGTAGGTACGAGTGACCGAGTATCAGAGCTCATCGCTAGCGAAGCGAAGGTGCCCTTTGTTGTGTGTTCTAATCCGGAATTCCTTAAGGAAGGGGACGCAGTCAACGACTTTCGAAAACCAGACCGAATCATTATCGGTACCCCAGACTCAAAAGCAGGTGAGGTTGGGCGCCGAGTATTGCGAGAATTGTACGAACCATTCTGTCGAACGCAGGATCGCATTCAATTTATGCGCGTTCGCTCCAGCGAACTGACAAAATATGCAGCCAACGCACTCTTGGCAACGAAGATCAGCTTCATGAACGACTTAGCCAACCTTTCCGAACGAGTCGGTGGTGATATCGAAGAAGTGCGAAAAGGCATCGGCGCCGATCCGCGTATTGGATTTTCGTTCTTGTTTCCCGGGACAGGCTACGGGGGATCCTGCTTTCCAAAAGACGTTAAAGCCCTCACTCACACTGCGCTGATCAATGACTATCAGCTTCGAATCCTGGAAGCGGTTGATCGCGTCAATCTCGATCAAAAGAAAATCCTACTTAAGAAGGTTATTTCGTTCTTCGGTAAAGACAACCTCAAAGGGAAAAAGATTGCTGTTTGGGGATTAGCCTTCAAACCTCGAACAGACGACATGCGAGAAGCGCCGAGTATCGATCTCATCGAAGGTCTGACCGCTTTAGGTGCAACGGTTAGTGGTTTTGACCCCGAGTCTATGGAAAATGCAAAACTCGTACTGCCTGAGGGCGTTGAATATGTAACTGACTCGTATGATGCGCTGAATGGCGCAGACGCTCTATGCATTTGTACCGAATGGAGCGTTTTCCAGCGACCAGACTTCGATGAAATCAAGCGCCGCCTTGAAAAGCCGGTCATTTTTGATGGGCGTAATCTCTACACGCCTGAGCGCATGAAGCAGCGCGGCTTTGAATATTATGCCATCGGCCGTGGAATCGACCTAC
Organism: Bradymonadia bacterium; assembly: GCA_049602795.1. Classification (GTDB taxonomy): domain Bacteria; phylum Myxococcota_A; class Bradymonadia; order UBA7976; family UBA1532; genus JBMYRY01. Next base: position 6,395 of record JBMYRY010000052.1, on the reverse strand, counting down.
CCGTCTAGCGTTCCGAGGGCACGCTTCTCGTGCGTTTAAGCCATTCGGAAAAACGCTCAAGACCCTCTTCAAGACCAACTTTTGGACTAAAGCCAAATGCAGCCCGAGCACGTGATACATCAGCACTCGTGATCGAAACATCACCAGCTTGATCTGGTAGGTGAATCATCTCCGGCGTACAGTTCAAGGTTCGTGCTAAGGTGTTAACGAGTTGCGATAGACTTACTACATGCGCCCCCCCGAGATTCATTACACGGTAGCCATCGGGGTGTTCTAACGCACCAATGACACCATCAGTAATGTCGCTGATATAGGTATAATCTCGAGCACTACTCCCATCGCCAAACAACGTGATGGCTTCTTGGTTAAGCATGGCATCAGCAAACTTGTGAATCGCCATTTCCGGTCGCTGTCGCGGTCCATACACCGTGAAAAACCGCAGGCAGTCAATCTCCATACCAAAGAGATGGTGATACGTGTGGCATAGTAGTTCACCCGCCTTTTTCGTCGCAGCATACGGCGAAACTGGGTGATCAACTGAATCAGTCTCACGGAACGGTACGGTAGTGCGTTCTCCGTATACCGAGGACGACGAACCAAAAATCAACCGCCGAACGCCCGCCTGCCGTGACGCTTCGAGTAGATTGGCGGTCCCCTCAACATTCACTCTCTGATAGAGCACAGGATCCAAGATTGAAGGACGAACGCCCGCTAGAGCTGCAAGATGAATCACAGCGTCCGGCTGAACCGCCGCCAAAAGCGTGCCTAACTTCGAAGCATCTAAAATATCGGCACACACATTTTCAAACCGCTCATGAGCTTCGCAAACACGTAAATTCCAACGCTTCAATTGAGGATTATAGGTCTCGTTGAAAGAATCGAGTCCAATCACAGAATGTCCTTTGAGCAAGAGTGACTCACACAAAGATGAGCCGATAAACCCTGCAGCTCCTGTCACGAAGACTTTCATGAGACCCTCTTGTTGTTAGGTAACACGCGCATATGGACTCCCTACCGATGTTCACCAGGTCATGCAAGACAAAACCCCTCTAATTTGAAGGTTCAAAGCACGAAGACGGTTACTCTAGGGGCAAAGGGACTTTTCTGTTTATTTCATGCGTACAAACAACGTATGGTCCGCGACGAAGAGCCCAATGGAGGAAGACATAATGAAGTTCTTTATCGATACCGCAGATGTAAACGAGATCCGAGAAGCTCAGAACATGGGTCTATTGGATGGCGTAACAACTAACCCATCATTGATTGCCAAGACCAATCGCCCGTTCGAGGAAGTCATCACAGAAATCTGTGAAATCGTCGATGGTCCAATTTCAGCGGAGGTTGTTGGGACCGACGCGAAAACCATTATTGAGGAGGCAAAGACGCTCAGCGCATTGCATCCCAATATCGTTGTAAAAATTCCCCTCATCACCGAGGGACTCAAGGCAGTAGCCTGGTGTTCGGAGAATGGTATCAAGACCAATGTTACCCTTTGTTTTTCTCCCGTACAGGCGCTGTTAGCAGCCAAAGCTGGCGCAACATACATCAGTCCCTTCGTTGGCCGACTTGACGATATCAGCACCGAAGGCATGGACCTCATTCGTCAGATTGTCCACATCTACGAAGAATACGGATTTGACACCGAGGTACTGGTCGCTTCCGTGCGGTCACCCATGCACGTTCTTGATTCAGCGCTTGCGGGCGCGCACGTCGCCACCATCCCATTTGGCGTCTTGAGCAAACTCGCTCACCACCCTCTCACAGAAATCGGACTCAAAAAGTTTCTCGATGACTGGGAAAAAGTACCGAAGAGCTAGTCAAGTACACGGCCCTTCTGGCGAGCGATACCACGAAGAACTGCTTCGGGTGTCGCTGGCAGGGTTAGATGAACTGGCGAATGGTTGTCAGCGTATGCCTTAATGGCGTCTCGCAAGGCGTTGACAACAGAGATTGCCAATAAAAACGGCGGTTCACCGACTGCCTTACTCCCCCCAATCACGCGATTATTTGGTGCGTTTTCAAGCAACGAAACATTAAAGACTTCCGGTACATCCCCTGCAGCGGGAATTTTGTACGTGCTTGGTCCTGCGGTAAGCAACCGCCCGGTATCATTGTAAATCACCTCTTCACACGTCAACCACCCCATGCCTTGAACGAAACCGCCTTCCACCTGACCTACATCTATAGATGGAGCAAGTGGATGCCCAACGTCGTGCAGAATATCAACGCGTGAGACCTTGTACTCACCGGTCAACCCGTTTACTTCAACTTCGGCTATGGCACCGCCAAACGCATAGTAGAAGAAGGGTCGGCCCTGTCCCTCAGCTGCGTCGTACTCAATCCCTGGCGTTGCATAATATCCAGTCGAAGAAAGCGAAACTTGGTTTGCCCAGGCGGCTTTCGCCACCTGACTAAAGGGCACCGAAGAGCCATCACCATGTACTTGACCATTTGCAAAGACAACGTCCACTCCGTCGTCAACGCCCAATACCTGACGGGCAATCGGAACAAGTCGGTCTCGAATGATTAAACAGGCCGCCTGAACCGCCGCACCATTGAGATCGCTCCCGGAGGATGCAGCAGTCGCTGAGGTGTTGGGCACTTTATCAGTTGCGGTGGTCATTAAACGAACACACTCTAGCTCAAGACCAAAGACATCTGCCGCAACAGCCATCATTTTAGTGTGAAGACCTTGTCCCATCTCCGTCCCACCGTGATTCACCTGCACACTGCCATCCGTGTAGACGTGCACCAGAGCACCTGCCTGATTGAGTAAGCTTGCCGTAAACGAAATGCCAAACTTCACTGGCTGAAAACCAATCCCTCGTTTGATCTGTTTAGAGTCCTTGTTATACGCCACAATCTCCGCTTTTCGGCGTTCATATTCGCTTCGCTCAAGCAATGACGGCACCAATACGGGCAATCGATTTTCTTCGATCTCCTGTCCGTAATGAGCTCGATTACGCGGTGCATCTCCATATAAATTCTTAACCCTGAGCGTCGTAGCGTCCATGCCCAAGGTCTCCGCAGCTCGACTGATTGCATCTTCGATGACAACCACCCCTTGAGGACCACCAAAGCCCCGGAAAGCAGTATTAGAAGGAGTGTTTGTCTTAACGACACGCCCCACAGCACGCACAGCTGGTAAATAATAACTGTTATCAACGTGAAACAGTGCCCGATCCATAACGGGTCCAGACAAATCGAGCGACCATCCACCATCGCTAAATAACTCAACATCCAGCCCTAGCAACATGCCCTGCTCGTCGAATGCAGCTCGATAAGACGACCAAAAAGGATGTCGGTTCCCCGTCAAACTCATATCTTGGTGACGATGCAACCATGATTTACAGGGACGGTTCGTGATGCTCGCCGCTAGGGCCGCAAATGCGGCAAACGGGCTCGCCTGACTTTCCTTTCCACCAAACCCACCGCCTAAACGCGGCACCTGACAAACGACTCGGCTCTCAGAAATACCAAGTGTAGCAGCAACCACCTTCTGTATTTCGGTAGGATGCTGTGTACTTGACTTAACCAAATACGTGCCATCTTCTTCTGGAATCACCAGCGCTGCCTGCGTCTCTAGGTAAAAATGATCTTGTCCTGGTGAACCGACTTCGCTTTCAACCACTAGCGCAGCGTTTGTAAATGCCGCCTCTACATCACCGCGCTCAATACAATGAGGTCCGTATAAGTACTGTCCAGCAGCAATACCTGCCCGTACACCAATAACAGCGGACAGCGGCTCGATGTCGATATCAATCAGAGTCGAAGCCGCAACCGCATCTGACTCAGATTCTGCAACGACAAGCGCAACAACCTGACCAACACACTCTACAGTTGACTCAGCGAGCAAAGGTTCAGTGTGTTGAATCGGACCCCAAATATTGTCGCCCGAGACATCTTTAGCTGTGAGAACACAATGCACACCTTTTGCCGCGGCAGCAGCAGCAAATTCAATACCTCGAATGTAGCCATGAGCCACCGATGATGTGACGGGAAGAACAAATAAAGTTCCCCTTGGTCCGGCATCATCTGCCACATATCGCGCACGACCGGTGACATGTAGATGAGCGCTCTCATGCGGCCCTGGCTTATGTAATTTTGAACTCATGACTCACCACCCCACATAATCGTACCCGAAGGTCGAGCGGGCAGCTTCACCTCCCGTTGATTCGCAAAATCATCAAAGAAGCCTCGAAGTAAATTACTTGCGACCTCCATTCGGTACCACGCCGTTCCTCGATGGTCGGTGAGCGGAGTAAAATCTTGGCGCAGGCTATCCACTGCACGCTCAATCAATTCGGGCGTCAACTCGCTACCCAATAGACAGTTTTCAGCTTCATAGGCTCTCAAAGGTGTCGCCGCCATTCCGCCATATGCGAGACGAAGATGTTCAACTTCGTTGTTCACATTGAGCCGGATGGCAAAGGTGCTCGATACCGCACTGATGTCGAGTTCCTTTCGCTTGCTAACCTTGTATGATGACACATAGGTCCCCGATGCAACGGAGGGAATCTCTATGGCGGCGAGTATTTCACCATCCTGAAGTGATGTTTCTCGATAATTGGTCCAAAACCCTGGCTCTGACAATGCCGAACCTCCGAAACGCACTCGACGTTCACCATGCCGAGACCGTATTACCGCAACAGCATCAAGCCCGAGCATCACAGGAGGTAAATCCCCAATAGGTGATGCATTACATAGATTACCGCCAATCGTAGCGCGATTCTTAATCTGTCTTGACGCAAAATAACGCAACATCTTTGCTAATGCTGGCAAACGGTCAGCTGACCATGCTTCTAATTCCGCCAAGAGCACCCCGGCACCGATGGACACACCTGTCGGGATGTCATTGATCACCCTAAGGTCCGATAATCCACCAAGATCAACCAAGTGTTCAAAATGGTGGTTCTTCTGAGTCACCCATAAACCCAAATCCGTCGATCCATTGATGAGCCTCGCACTCGGTACATCGAGAGCGTCCCAAAGATCATCCCAATTTACGGGCCGTGCATAGGATTGACCGCCATGCGCATACTCAATCCCTTCAGGCTCAGCCGAATCGTCCAACGCCTCCAAGAAACAATCTTTCGGACGAGTGCCAGCAACAGTTTTAAGAGCATCTTGAATCGGACGGTATCCGGTACACCGACACAGATTTCCACAAATTTGGTCATCGAATTTCCAAGGTTCATCTAAGTCTTGTCGATAGGTACTCTCGAACAAACTCATGACGAAACCAGGTGTACAATATCCACATTGAGATCCTAAAGCGTCGACCATCGCTTTTTGAGCCGGATGGAGTTTATTGCCCGTTGAGAGCCCTTCCACAGTGACCAGCTTTTTCCCAAATACTTGAGGAAGCATCATAATGCAGGAGCACACCCCTCTCCACTGAGGACCAGCGTGACTTTCGTCATCTAGAATCGCGATGGTGCACGCCCCACAATCTCCTTCGGCGCATCCTTCTTTGGTCCCACTCCGACCTGTTGATCGTAACCACTCGAGCACCGTCGTCGTCGGCGCAACGTCATGCACATTAATCGTCTCACCATTGAGTATAAATTTCCCCTGCATACCCAGCCCCAAATCTACAAAGATAAATGAGTATAGCCCTATTCCAAGAAAGTAAGAAACATCCCTGAAGATGATGTTACAAGTTCTCGAACCTACGGCCTTGCAGTCAGCGTCAAGATCACGGGTGACGATTCAGGGGATTGGCATCGCTGCTAGTGGGATGCAGCCACAAAAAGAAAAGGTCATCCGAATCTCGGATGACCTTGCTATCGAGTATACTGCCTCGCTGAGCCGATTAGAAATTCATGCTACCCATTGGCATGTCTGCATGTCCGGGCATCATGGCGTCGTGACTGATCGTAGGTCGCTTCAATCGAAATACCGACGCGTTATTGCATCCGTGAATCGATGCGCCTGCACCCACAGGGCACATGGAAGTAGACGCCGCTGTCCCTCCTATAGCAGGTCCTCGAAGACTGTCCTGCTTCGAGCCCGCAATCACCCGAACACCACTCAGACCAATCTCAGAGTCAGGTCGGTCAGCTGCGCTCGTACCGTGGCTTACGCTCACCGAGGAGAGGAGCGCTACAGAGCCAGCACCGGTGTCGCTGCTTTGACCGTGAGTGGACGCGCCACACGCGATGGTTACAGAAGCGATGAGTGCGAGTGTGATGATGTTTGTTAAAGTTTTCATGATGAGTTCCCCCTAAAGTTTATTTTTAATTTCCCAAGTTCATGTAACGAACATTTAGGATTGCAGCATGTGTGCCAAAAGACCCAGACACACCAAAACCGTTTAATTATAGACACTTATGAAGACACTCATAGTGGGAGACTGTGACACCAGGTGTGGGACTATTGTGGCACAACGTGGG
>JBMYRY010000051.1:0-9890 GCA_049602795.1 Bradymonadia bacterium | reverse complement strand
CTGCTAGCCATTTCTTACGCCCCGGAGATTGTATTGTAGCCATTAATGGTCAACGTCATTCTTTGGGCGGTTATATTGAACGCGCACTCAGGACTCACCCAGACCAACCAAAGCAGATCTCGTACATTCGAGATGGTAAAGAACTCAACGCTGAACTCAAACCAGAGGCCTATATTCTCAAAGATGCGATGGCCGGCGAAGTCCCTCTTCACTCAAAGGGGTTTACATTACCACAACAAACCTTCCTGCCCCCCAGAATGGTCCCAGCAAAATCTCGATGGGCACACGGTTGGTACGAATCAATCACTCGAATACCCAAGGAAATCGAAGACACTTTAAGAACGATTGGTGGCATGGTCAGCGGTGGGGTAAGTCCAACACAATTAAGCGGACCACTGACGATGTACCATTTAGCCGACAGTTCTGTGCGAGCAGGTCTTGAGTCCTACCTTAATCTAATGATCTTGTTGAGTCTGAGCATCGGGCTCTTTAACCTCTTGCCCATTCCTTTGTTAGACGGCGGTCAGATTCTAGTTGCGTCTATTGAATGGATTACTCGCCGACCAATCCATCCAAAATTACAGACCGGTCTTCAATATGTTGGGTTATTTATGATCCTCGCTTTACTTATCTTTGCCCTTGGTAATGACGCTGTTCGAACCTGGCGTCTGACAATCGGATGACTCTTATGAAGCTTCTTTGTATCGATACCTCTAGTAACACGGAAAGCATCGCTCTGACTTCAGATCAAGATACCGTGGCCAGCACCTCTGCTTATCGAAAGAAAGGACATAGCTCCGATCTATTGAAAGATATTCAGGAGGTGATGAACTCAGTTAATTGGACATGGGACGATCTCGATGGATTCGGAATCGGCTTGGGTCCAGGTGGCTTCACCAGCCTTCGCATCGGCTTAGCCACCGCAAAAACTTTGGCGCATAGCCTACGTAAACCTTTGTTTGGTGTGTCAACACTGAACATTGTGAATGCAGCTTTTAGCGAGCCTCATTGCATCCCTCTTATCGATGCAAAACGCAACGAAGTGTACGTAGACATCCCCTCCCTTGGATTAAAGTGCCTACCCCCATCAATGCTCCCCGAGCACTTCTCCAGAGAAGCGCCTCACTTCTTCTGTGGCGACGGAGCGATTCGGTACGCGGATGAGTTAATCTCAGCGTTTCCGCATGCGCGCATCAATCAAGACCTAGACACCAATGTACCCGATGCTAGATATATTGCGCGTTTGATTAATCCAAGCCAGCCCGATGCCATTGCAACCTTACAGCCCTTTTACGTTCGACCTTCAGACGCCGAATTAACCTATCCGGACGGCTTTCCCGACGCGGTCGTTCAATTCAAACTCTAAAGCACCATGGTTGAGTACACTCGTCGATTACCGATTAGCGGACCAAGAACGTATCGTTTGCGAGACGCTTATCACGGTCGAGTGTGGCGGAGTCCATCAGTGGTTATCGGTCGCGAACTACTATGCTGGGCGCTTGCTGGCGCGAGCTTGGCTTTTCTAGCGGGACATAACTTCATCTTCATCATCAGTGTGCTCACCCTCTTTGTTCTGATCTGTGTCATGCTATTCGGCTCGTTACTCACCAATGCCCGCAGAACGAAGATTATCCAAGGTGGCACCTGCGTCGATGCCACGTTAGACACACCGAGGCGACTGACATTTCTTCATGAATTTCTAAAGCAAGAACGCGAGAAAACTTTTGTGCTGCACTACACTTATGTGGACCACGCAGGTCATCAGCAGCGTTCCTCCATTTGGGTATGCGGCTGCGCTCGGGAATACTTTCCATCGGGGAGTAAAACTCCGGTTGTATTTCGCAAAAGCAAACCATCTAAAGGCATTCCACTCAGATTAGGTGTAATGATCGCACCACACTAAACCTGAATCCATTTGAGGCAAATGACAAGCGGTGTATACTTTATGAACTGCACGTACTGTGACGAGTGCCTTTAGGAGAGTACATGACAACAGCAATCATTGGCGGTGGGAGTTGGGGCACAGCCCTCGCCTGCGTCCTCGCGGAAAAGGGTCCCGTCAACCTCTGGGCCCGTGATCCGAACTGCGTCGCTTCTATCAACGCCACGCACCGAAACAACAAATATCAAAGCGACCTTTTGTTGCCGAAAAACATTAGAGCTCACAATGAATTCAGCTCATGCCTTCAAGGCGTCAAGCTCGTCTGCCTCGTTGTCCCCTCTCATGCCATGAGGGACACGATCGCCCAACTAGAGCCTTTCTTGCCCGCGGGTGTCCCCATCGTAAGCGCCAGCAAAGGTATCGAAAACAATAGCCTGATGACCATGCATGAAGTACTCACAACCACATTGCCGTCTCACTATCATCGGCACCTTGGATATCTCAGCGGACCAAGCTTCGCACGAGAGACCATCCTGAAGATGGCAACGGCAGTCACTGTCGCTTCAACCGACGCAGAAACTGCGGCGTCCATCCAGAGTATCTTCAGCACTAATACCTTTCGGGTGTATACGACCGATGATGTCGTCGGCGTCGAACTTGGTGGCGCAACTAAAAATGTGATTGCTATCGCAAGTGGGGTTGTAGACGGGCTGAAACTAGGACACAACACCCGAGCCGCACTCATCACAAGAGGTCTAGCCGAAGTCACTCGACTCGCAACAGAACTGGGCGCAAACCCTCTGACCCTTGCCGGATTAGCAGGCATGGGAGACCTAGTTTTGACATGCTCAGGCGACCTCTCTCGAAATCGCAAAGTGGGACTCGAACTCGCAGCCGGTAAGCAGCTTCCGGAAATCATCGAGAGCATGGCACAAGTTGCAGAAGGCATTAAGACGACGCAAAGCGTGTACGACCTCGGTCAACGGCATAGTGTGGAAATGCCGATCGCCACCGAGGTTTACAACATCCTGTACAAAGACAAAACGCCCGCAACCGCCCTTCGCGACTTAATGACGAGAGACTTACGTCATGAAAGAGAATAAGAATCCACTCATCGCAACGGCGTGTCTGCTCGGTCTTGTGCTACTCCCAGCTTTCGCTTCAGGACAGACGAACGTGTCAAAAGCAGAGTTTCCAGACCATATCATTCGGATTTACGGACCCTCTGATCCGAACCTGAATGAAAAGCTCAAAATGGAACAGATGATGGGTGTCTATCTCACACACCCGCCTCGGCGTCACAAATCGGAGCGCATCACAATCAAACGGAATGTCGTGACGGTGCATGTTTGGCAATCCATCTTTGGCATGAGTAACGATGAGTTGAAATGCCGAGCAGTAGAATGGCTTGTTTTTGGACGAACTCAGTACGGTCAAGGTGGACGAGAACTGCTAAGCCGATTTCCCGAATACAACATTGTTAATTTGAGATTTCACGAGGTCGTCCGTCCGAAGAACTCTCGACGGAAAGCCAACAACGCTGACAAAGTCGTACCATACCTGTCTCTAAATCTTCGTCGAAAGCATCTTCGAGTTCTCGAGTTAGAAAAACTCAAGACACAAATCAGTGATGCACGCTGTCGCGACGTCTTCAAGCTGCCATTTGAGGGTCGCCTATCAACCAAATACACGAAGAGTCGTCGGAACAAACAATGAACCAACAACAGACGTGGACCATTGCTAAAGTACTTGATTGGACTCGTGAATATTTCGAATCAAAGTCGATCGACTCACCTCGACTCGATGCTGAGCTCGTGATTTGCCATGCCCTAAAGTTAAGTCGCATAGACCTATATCTCGATCATCATCGCCCACTCACGGCGGAAGAACTAGCGCGCATAAGACCTCTCGTGCAACGAAGAGGGAAATATGAACCCATTCACTATATTCTTGGGCATCGAGAGTTCTGGAATGTCACCCTCAAAGTCGACCAAAGAGTTCTGATTCCCCGACCAGATACCGAAAGGCTGGTGGAGGTGGTTCTGGAAAACCTCACCAAGGAGACCCTGAAGATTCTCGACCTCTGCACGGGTAGCGGCGCCATCGCGCTCGCATTGGCACACGAACGACCAGAACTTGAGATTACTGCGACCGATATTAGTGAAGAAGCCGTTGAGCTAGCAAAAATGAATGCGACCATACTCGACCTCGAAAGAGTACAGTTCGTCGTCGCCGATCTCTTCAACGGGGTCGAAGGCTCCTACGACATCATTACTGCCAACCCACCGTATATCTCAACAGACGAATGCTCAAAACTCATGCCTGATGTGCGTGAGTACGAGCCCCATCTGGCTCTTCATGGGGGTCAGGATGGGCTAGATGTATATCGACGCATCATCGAACACGCCCCCGAGTTTCTCAACAAGGCAGGACACCTCATTCTTGAGATCGGTCATGATCAAGCCAACATGCTGAAATCAATCATCGAGAGAACACCTGAATTGAATTGGGTTAATTGTTATCAGGATCTCGCCGGACGAGATCGTGTTGTACACGCCGTACTCTCGCGCTAACGATTAAAGCGGATGCGCTCTAAATCAATGAGCCATTATCAATCAAACGTATCTGTCCCACCTTAGCCGCGAGAAGCACTCGGCATGGATGCGGTGGGGCCACACGATCTATCTCCGCGAGCGTGACTCCATCCACAAATTCAATATAGTCACAACATACGTCCGGCTGCTCGTTTATCATGTCGAGCATCTGCGCTTTCAACACACTCACATCAGTCACTCCATCAGAAAAACGTTGTTGAGCATGAACAATACTTTGGAAAAGAACGAGTGCCTGTTCACGGTGTCGAGCCGTGAGATGCACATTCCGGCTCGACATTGCTAGTCCATCTATCTCCCTAACGATGGGTCCACCAATAATCTCAACATCCAAGAAAAGATCTTCGACAAGCCGGCGGATGATGGTGAGTTGCTGATAATCCTTTTCCCCAAATACTGCGACGTCACAAGCTGTTATCCCAAATAATTTAAGCACCACTTGACAGACGCCAGCAAAGTGCTCGGGCCGACTTTGACCGCATAAACGCCGAGCTAATGACGGGATTGCCACCTTCACAGTCGGACCGCCATCATAGATTTCCTCAATACAGGGCATAAAGGCAATGTCAGCTCCGGCTAACTCAAGCTTCTTTAGATCTCCCTGATGGTCACGGGGATAAATATCTAGATCCTCACCCGCCGCAAACTGGGTAGGATTGACAAACACGCTGACTACCGTAATGTCACAACGCCGTTTAGCGAGTTCAATCAGACTTAAATGACCGTCGTGCAAATACCCCATAGTCGGTACAAAACCGATTGTGAGCCCTTCAGCATGATAGGCCCGAGATAACGCTCTCATCTCGGCTGAAGAATTGATCTGCTTCAGCACTGCTTATTGATGACTTTGGCTAAGTGCAGGAAAATGACCTTCGCGTACTTCCGAGGCGTACGTTGCGACCGCATCAATGACGCTATGATGCAATTGGGCATATTTCTTTAAGAATTTGGGATTGAATCGCTCATCTAAACCCAGCAAATCATAGAGAACAAGAACCTGACCATCACAGGCCGCTCCCGCACCGATGCCGATCGTCGGAATATCAAGCATCTGAGTAATCTCCGCAGCAAGGGTCGCGGGCACACCCTCGAACACAATGGAGAAACAGCCAGCTGCCTGTAAGGCGAGCGCATCTCTTTTCAACGTCGCGGCAGTCTCATCGTCTCGACCTTGAATTCGATAGCCTCCTAATTGGTGCACAGATTGAGGGGTGAGTCCCAAGTGACCCACAACAGGCACGCCGGCACTCGTCAAACGTTCAATGAGAGGGACCCATTGGGCACCACCTTCAAGCTTGACACTTTGCACGTGACCTTCCTTCATGAGGCGAAATGCATTCTCAACAGCTTTGTCGAGTGATCCTTGGTAACTGCCGAAAGGTAAGTCACCTACCAAGTGTGGTTTGGATGAACCCCGCGCCACCGCACGGCAATGATAAATCATTTCATCAAGAGTCACGGGAATGGTGTGTTCATGACCCTGAATGACCATGCCCAAGGAGTCACCAATCAAGATCATGTCTACGTCTGCTTTCTCAACGAGCCGCGCAAAGGTGGCATCGTAGCACGTTACCATAACGAGCTTGCTGCCCTTGGCAACCTGCGTTTGCAGTTGCTTAGTCGTCTTTCTCATCGCCCCTCCGTCCCGGGCTCTCGCTCCAGGCAGTTGATTTGGGTAGTTTAGCTCACGCTATTGTTTCTTCACGTTTTCAAATGCAGACCTGATCGACATTCCAGTGTCCGCTTTGGTGGATCAGAGTTTTCGTTAGCGTCTTGTATAATTTACCACCACTAAAAACAATCTTGAAGTTTTTCGAGTCTGTGGGAACATCGTCTCATATTGATGAAGAGAGCGCGTAAGATCAGAATGTGGCGACTTTTATTGACGATTTGGGTGTGTCTGACGATTGCGTGCGGGTCTTCGACTGTCAACCCGACTGTGGATCCAATTGAGATCCTTCAACAGAAAACATCCTTTCAGATCCGCTCTAATCCGTGTAGCTGTATCCTCAACCAGGCTTCACTTGACTATGAAGTCAAGCTCCACAATGCCTGGAAGCGAATTTACGTCGACGCAAACGAGAGTGATACTAAAACTTTAAGCACGCTGAGATCCCATTTCTACAAGGCACCAAAATCGACTATCGAAGTGGAGGGTAAGTTCTTAAGGGTCTTCTACCAATGGTTACCAGGACACCATGCTCCAAGTATTCGCATTGATGGATTAACGACTTCAGTAGAAAATCCTCAAGCAAAGCAAGAGTAACGTACCCTTATTTGCTAAGGATTAGCTGGCTCCGCATCAGCGTCTCGGGGCGTATCAGACTCATTGGACCCCAGGCACCTGTCGATCCCATCATGAGGGATAAAACCACAGACACCTCGGTCTCGATCGCATCCACAGTTTGACGTTTCTGAGAAGCAAACGCTCATTTCCGTGAGCGGCACACATTGGTTAACGTAAGCTGCCCCTGCACAGATTGACCCGTTTGGATCAGCACACCGAGATCGCATGCAATCTTCGTCTGACATGCAACGGCTGATAGGTAGGTCTCGTAGACCGCATCGAGAGGGCTCTAAAACCTCCAGTCCGTTGCATTGCGCGAGGCACTCATTCGGCATGAGTCCATTGGCCGTACATACCGGCAGCCAATCTGTGTCACATTCACTGCATGGAGTGGCGCTTGGACACTCAAGCTCGCCCGATTGAGTCAAGATCGGCCCCTCATCGATGTCACCATCACAATCATCATCGATTTGATTACAACGTTCCACTTGGTTATTGGGTACCGGCATGCAGTCGCCCCACGCTCCAGCTTCGCAAACTTGGACACCATCCTCACAACCGCGAACACTGGTGACGCATCGACGATCCACTCGTTCATCGATGAGACCATCGCAATCATCATCTTTTCCATTACACACTTCATCTGTCAGCGGTTTAATGGCACTACGGTCTAAACTTTCGATACCACAGAGTAAGTCACACCCATTCTCAAACCTCTGACCACGATGACAAACCTCATTCGCGGGCAGCGTATTGCACGTATCACACGACAAGCACACATCTTGAGCATTCGAGCAAACCAATCCTGAATTACAGCCTCCGTTATCTCCACACTGCGTCACACAAACACCCGCATCGCTCGTGAGTGGCGACAATAATAGGAAAATACAGGCTTCATCGCCGTTGCACGACCCTGAGTCCATACAAATGGGCGAGCAAACACCACTCTCCTGGTCCGGGACACAGCGCTCGTTGGCATTACAGTCTGAATCAAGATCACATCGCCGTTTGGAGATGCACGATTGAACACAGTGATCCGATGTTGAGTCCGCCGTACACCGTGCTTCGTTACCCGGTATCCGTGCATCGGGTAGAGGGACACATCGTTCGGCTGACAGACAGTCAAGAGACGTATTACACGTGGGTCGTTCGAAGCACGCGCTCTCATAACGAAGTTGGAAACCGGCACAATCCATCTCGCAACGGTTTCTGAACGTTCGTACCTGCTCACCATTCTCGCCACACACAGCCGCATCGGGTTCGTTGCGGCAAACGCATGTTGGGTCGGGAACACACATGCCGTCAACACACTGTTCATCCACCCGACAATCTGATGGACCTTCGCAGCCGGATGGCATACATGGACCACGCTTGATGCTTTCTGGCTGCAAGCACTCGGCAAGACATTCATTAGGCATCGTTCTAGAGCGCCCGTCAATCACCGCACAAACCGGCTCTCTAATGGCAGAACACATAGACTCGCAAAGCCGGACCGAAGGCAGACATTCAAAAGCAGCCGTTTCGCACATACCTGACACGCAGGCTTGGCCATCACCGCAGTCCCCACACGAAGAGCGTTCACATTGCCCTCCAACACACATCTCTTCCGCCTTACAGAATCCTTCGCCACAACGAAACACACAGTCATCTTCGTCAGTTGCGCACCCATCCACGACACAGGAGGCCCCAAGACATTCACACGTTAAACACCCCGTCGTCGCATCGAGAGACCGACCTTGTGGGCAATAGGTATTGCAAGGGAGCTCAGATACACATTGAGGGCTCTCGCAATTCGGACATGACACTCTTACTGAATAACTAAATGCCGCCGGCTCGATGGGGCGTGCAAGCAACAGATATTGTCCACCAACCGTCGTTCGCCATCGCTCGATCGTCAATGCACCTGTCCCCGAGCTCGAATGAATTGATTGCCCCCATAAGCCCTGTTCCGTCTGAGGACCATAGATGAATACTTGGAATGGAACAGACGACTCAGCAACCACTTCAATTAACGGCTCCGAATTTGCCCCCAAGTCAAAGACAACGCCTCTCAATTCCGTTGCGTCACTTACAACCACAGTGCCCTCACTCGCCCCGCTCACATGGTCTGCTATGAGCGTCGGACGAAGGACCCCCTCGCCATCGGCGGCAAACGTGTTGCCGTCGGGAGCGGGCGCTTCATCTAGAGCATCCCTGTTCGGAGTGGTGAAGCATCCGTACACAAGGACCGAAATGAGCAAAATCCATCGAACTAACATGACCTGTTCCGTCCACCTTTCTTGAAGTCTATCCACACTCACCAAACATACGAAGCAATTATCATTCCGCCCTCGAGTGAACGCAAAATCAACTACTTATGTTTATTTACGCCGGTTCACTCCGCAAAGATTGGTAAAAGTGTAAACTTAACTTGTCACCTGACGAGTTCGAATGACAAAGCAACCTGTTTTCCTTTGGCTGTACTAAAGACCAACGTATGACGTCCCGGCGTGAGTGGAAAAGCTGCCAGAGGCGTGCCGCCCAACTTACGACCATCAACCATAATATTGGCCCACGGACTCGCATTTGCAGACAACAAAAAGCGCCCTCTCGGTGCACTTAGTCTCAAAAATAATTTTAGCTCATCTATCGTCAGCTTAAATAAGTCCCCCCGGTCAGATAATTGGTACGTACCGGGTGTCAAAGTACGGGCCTTGGTGCGGACTACACTACCCGGCACCTTAAATGAAATAGCGGGTACCTGAGGTGGACTCTCCGTCGCGGCGTCTGCTGGCTTGTCTTTATTCTCGGCGACCATCCTCGCTGCATCTGCAAGGGTTGCATCCAATGTTCGGGTACCAATCCCTGCATCAGGAATCACCGAAGCCACATCCACTGACTTAGGTTTATTTTCAACCGCTTTAGCCGTAGCTAACCTTCGCCCTTGAGCTGGTAATTGAGCCACCTTAGATTTGACGGGTTGTGCCGTCGAAACCGTTGTAGTCCGCGGACGAGTCTTCCCTGGTTTCGCTACGCTGGGTACTTTCTCGAGTCGAGATGGACTCGCATCCTGCTGCAATAACATGTCCATTTTTTGTACTGATGCATCTATCAATTCCTCGCCCAAAAC
>JBMYRY010000050.1:0-10051 GCA_049602795.1 Bradymonadia bacterium | reverse complement strand
CCTCAGGGATTTTGCGAACGAAGGCTGCATCCACCCCGCAACTGATATATCGAGCCACCGGGGCGGCGTCGAGTTGCTCTTTCAAAATCGCATACTGTCCGCCGTTACAGATTTGCTTGATCTCCAGGTTTGTTGGCGTAAGTGCACTTGATACTTCATCCACAATGGCGGTCACGGGATCCGATGCATTACCAGCGGGATCTACGACGCGTATTTGTAGGAGGTTGGTTGAATCTTGGTCCAGGGCAAACTTGATATGAGCTGTGCTCGATGGGTTTGCTGGGTCAAACAGATCATTTGGGTCTTGGTCATTTGCCCCAATGACTGGTCGCCACTGTCCGCCGAGTGCTCGGTATTCGAATCGGTCAAAATCGCTCAAGTCTGTTCGCACGGCCTCAATATAGGCACAACTCGCATTGGTGTTTGAGAGGGTGGAGCGAGGTAACTCTGGTGGATCGGGTACGTCCGTATCAATTGTAATGGTGTCACAGACATCCGTTGCACTCGTATTGCCCACATCATCAGATAATTGAACACAAATCTTCTTGGTGCCATCGGAGGCAAAAGCCACGGAAAACTCGGTGCTGACGGCGCTGTATGGCGAAATGTTTGCCCCCGTGCAATCGAGAGCAGCATTGTCCAGTGCGCAGTATCGCATTGCTGTGGCATCGGAGACCTCGCTCAACTGTACGGTCACACTCCGTTGATTGGTCAGTTTGGGACCTGTGAGCGCCGCATTTTCGCCGCGAAGAATGGTAATGCCACCTAAGGTTGGACCGGCTGTATCGAGTTCGATGCGCGCATCAACCGGCATACTTGCATTGCCCGCCGTGTCTACGGCTCGAACGAAGACCTTTCGATTGCCATCTGGACCGGCCGCGAGTTCAAACGCAAGCGGTGGAGCGGGACAGTTTGGAAATACGGTGGGTGAACCAAACCCAATGGATTCGGACACCTCGTAACGTGCGCAGCTGTTGGCAGCATCGCTATTTGAAAGAGTGCTAATCAAAATGTTTCGATTGCTAGTGAATCCGGCCGCATCATTTGCTTGACTGCTGGAGAGACCAAATTCAAGAATTGTTGGTGCGACGGTGTCCACCGAAATTGAGCCTGATACACAATCTGATTCATTACCCGCTTCATCTCGCAATTGCATAAAAATATCGCGCCTGGTGAGTTCGCCTGCCGGCACGGTGATGGTATCAATGATGGGATTACCGGCGTATGGAATCCATCCGCCACCGGAGCATGCGGTGCCTGTTGTGATCAGGTAGTCGGTAATGTTGGATGTGGTGTCTGTGCCGGCTGCAGACACGGATAAGGTCGGGTCATTGGTAATTGCCCCGCCGTTGTTGATTTGAATTGCTCCCAGAAATTCAGGTGGTTTCGTATCCAGTGTAATGCTCTGCGTGTCCATTTTGACCCAGCGCCCCGATGGTTTTCTCAAGCAGCTGCTGATTGTGCGTAATCCATCTTGGTTAAACAATGTGTGAGTGGTCGACAAACTGATGGGTATGTAATTGGTGTTGTCTTCACAATTGATGTTTGGACCATTTATGAGCTTCATTTCTGAGACGTTGTCGCTCTTGGTAATGTTAATCGTGACGATGTTAGATGTGGTGTGAGTAGCACCTTGATTAATGGTCATAAAGCCAGAAGGGTCTGCCGTATCCACATTGATTGATTCAACGTACTTATTGGTCAGTCCAGCCGCATCTTTCAGGCACACGGTGATATCTCTGTCCCCGTCATTCAGGTTGAGGCTTGTCTGTACCGTGTTTTGTAGCATGGGTTCATAAGGGGCGTTTGCACAAGAGAGCCCCGCACCTCGACCCACGGCGTATGCTGTCGCATCGGTGCCGTTTCGGGTAATCGCAACGGGCACGTCGGCGACTAAACTATATTCGGCGCCGCCCGCTACATTCACAACGCCCGTGGGCGGCGTGGTGTCCAGGGTAATGGTATCCTTAATTGAGATGTCATTGACGTTGCCCGCTCGGTCCTTGACACAGGCACTGACGGTCAACTCGCCATCACCGCTTGGGAGGGTCCAAGTGACATTCGATTGATACGCGAAATAGTTGGCGTTGGCACAGCTAATGGTGTCACCGTTCGCGAGAGCGAGTTCAACGACCCCCGACCCGCTGGGATCTTGAGTGTCGATACTGATGTTGACGCTCGTTGAAGTGGTGTACTCATCGCCATCATTAATGACGAAGCTCGTTGCTGACGGTCGTATGGTATCTAAGAGGTAGGGGATGGTTTTGTTGACACTGATGTTGCCGGCGGGGTCGATACACCTTACCGTCAGATCGGATAGCCCCTGTTGGTTTGGAATATCAACTGTAATCAGTGGTGTATATGGGCCATCGTAGACTAGGAAATTGGGTTGACCAACTTGTGTTTGGCGCACCTGAAGACTGAGCGTCTCTGTCGTTGCGCCTCGGCAAACGCCATTACTGCAGACGCGGTCGTCACACTGGACTTCCAGTGCAACCCCTGTGGCTGAACTCAGTAGCGCAGTGCCTTGATTGGTCGCCTTTGAACCAAAATCGAGTCTCAAATTCGTAATCTGTGGCGCTGTACTATCAAAAATCGCCTGTACTTGGATGACCTCGCTGGCGTTATTGGCGGCATCTCTGTAGCGAAGGTACAAGAATCTTGAGCCTTCCTCGTCGGTGGGAAAGTCATAAATAATACTCGCTACCAGCGGTTCATAGTTGTTCGCAGGCACATCTTCAAACGTACCGTCCCAACTATGTTCAATGGTGTATTCATTTGACGAGTTCGTTAAATCTACTTGCACTTCATGTTCAGAGACGTATTGAACCGTGGTCGTCACTGCCGGCACTGGCGGCGGCGTTGTATCCAGTTGTACGCTGATCGTATCGGCTGGACTCACATTCTGAGCGGCATCTTTTGTCTTTACGTAAAGCGTGTAGGTGCTGTCTTGGCTGGGAAGCATGACGCTAACAGAGCCAGTATTGGTACCGGGATCCGGGGCATAGGTTGTCCATGAACCTGTGAGGAAATTTGGATCTTCAATCACCGCCCAGCTCGACCGTGCATCGGCGGCTAAGACTTGAGGATCGAAGTTTTCGGTGAGCCTCATCTCGATTTCACGAGTATTGACCCAACAGGTTTGAGCACCGGTGCAGGGTTGTCCAAAGGCATCCAACACCTCGACAGACGTGATCTGGGGCGGGATCCGGTCCAAGACAATGGCTGCACTGATCGCCGGCGATGTGTTGCCCGCTGGATCGATGAAGCACGCGTAAACCGTTTTCAGTCCATCTGACTGCCGATCGGGTAATTCATGGACCATGATGGGCGACCAAACCCGGCTATTACACTCTGCTTGTGGCACACCGGCTTCACAGCCGGTTTGCGCAAATGAACAATCATCGGCATCGCTAAATCGTACGCGCGAGACCCCGGGAATGTCCGGCTCCCAGTTGGCATCCTCCGCCAGTAAGTCAAGGGTCACCTCGCCTAAACTGGCATTGGTGTAGATGGTGTCGTCGGTGATCGTAACGTTAGAGCCAGTGTATTGAAGGCGTGTCCCCACGGGTGGGTCCAGATCGAGGCGGATGGTGGATTGATAATAGGGGGCGCCGGAACTAATGCCTTCCAGATTGCGCGTTTCGATTTCTACAAGACGGTCACCATTATCTGCATCACCGTTGACGGCTGGTAAGATCAGCTCAGCATTGGTGCCATAGATCATTGCCCCATCTTGGTCTTCGTCGCTCCATGCAATCCAGTCGCTAAATACACCACCGTTGGTTCGAACACGGAATTCCGTAATGTCGTTAAAGGTGAGAAAGAGCTCTACTGCAGCGCGGTTTGTGAATGAGGCACCACCATTGATGAGGAAGTCGCCCGTTTGCTGACTCAGGACATCGGCATCGTCAGCTACATCCACGGTGCTGTCTTGCGACACAATGACGTTCTCACCGACGCGTTTACGGTTGTAGCCTTCTTTCTCTGCCCACACATGGTATTGACCAGCCCAAATACTATCGATGGAAAAGCCACCATCAGCGGCTGTAGTCGCCGTGTAGGTGGGGAGTTCCGCATTATTCACGGGGACAACCTCGATCTGAATGCCTGAGAATCGCGAGATGCCTTGGAGCTCAACCCGTCCGATGATTCGTCCCTTCGCTCGAGCCAATCGAATGGCGCCTAAGTCAGTGGTCTGAGCCGAAAGAACTTCGCTCACGGTGGCGTACGGTTCAAACCCAGGGTAGGACAGGGTGGTCTGCACGAGACCAATTGGCACTTCGGCGGACACCACGCAGGTTTCCTGGTTCATTTGAATGTTTGAAATGACCACATCAGCACGACTCAGTTGAAGAACATCGCCGTTGAGATTATCCACCGAAGGACAGATCTCAGTGCCCTCCATCTCAATCTGGGCGGTGATCGTCCCGGTGTTGTACTTGAGCGGCAGTAGAGCTAATGCCGGGGTGGACCGACGGGCGCCGACCGCAACCGTGACGCCCTGAGTGAGGGTGTGGTTTTCAAGTCCTGCCGTCAGCACGTAGGTTCCGACCGGAATATCTGAAAGGGTCAGTTGACCATTTGCGTCCGGATTGCCGACGGCGCTGCCGTCAAGATAGATCGTCGCATCAGTGACCGCCACGCTGATGGGGCTTTCAAGAGTCACTTGAAGCTCAATGTCACCAAGTCGATCCACTTCAACAGAGGTACTGATGACATCCTCAGGCTCGGTTAGGTTTCCGGCGACGTCTCGTATCTGTGCGTAAACCGTTTTAATCCCGTCGGTTTCTGGTGTTGCAAGTTGCCAACTGACTTGTGAACGAAAGGTCTCCCAGTTTGCACCAACGAAGGATGGGTCGTTTGATAGCCTCATTTCCAGTTGATTAGCCGGCGGATCGATCGCAACGAGGGATAGGTTTGCCACGCCCGAAGAAATGTAGCTTTCACCGCTGGCTTCATCGATCTCCGGATTGAAGATCGCCAGACTTGCATTGGAGGGCGCTTGAGTATCCAGTACGATCTGACGCGAAATTTCAGCGGTTTGGTTACCAGCTCGGTCTCTTGTCTTGACGGTGATGGTTTTGTCTCCATCACCTGGCGTCAGTCCAATGATGATGCTGTCACTAGCAGTTATCCATTGGGCGGTATTGTCAGCGGTGCCACCCACTGACTGTACACCCGCCCCCGAAATCATCATTTCTTCGGCATCAAAGCCAACCAGTGCAATAGTGGTGTCGCGGTTATTGGTAAACTCTCCGTCCTGCAGTTGTACATCGAGCAAAGTTGGTCCCGTTCGATCTAGGTTTACAACAAGTGTGTAGGTTTCACTTAAGTAGCAGTCGTCACCACGAAGGGTCACATTAAGCAGAAGAGCTCCTTCCCGATCACTCAATTCTAAATCAATGAAGCTTTGTCCACCGGCGGTTTGAAAAGGGACAAAATCCGATTGGGATGCGAGGGGCACACCATTTTGGTCGAGCATGAGGGCTTCGCCGGTGACCTTAATTGCTTTCACTCGGTCCGTGGGCACATCGAACGTGAGTCGCCATCGCCGATTATTGGTACGCACTTCACTTGCGAATTGAAAAAACTCGATGACCGGGCGATTAATGATGGTCGGACTCAGTCGTTGCTCATCGTTAGGATTCACAGCGACGGTATTGATTTCGTTAGGCGGTAAATACCCTTGTTTACAGGCTGTTAGCGTGTAGGTCCCCGACGGCACCCCATTGAACCGGTACTCACCGGTTGAATCGGTGACACTCGATGCAACTAAATTGCCCACTTCATTTGTGAGACTGACTTGAACGCCCTCTGACGTTTGAGCACCTGCTAATTGAAACTGTCCGCTCAAATCACCACGAGATCTCAGCATTGAGAGCTCGCCAAGATCGGTTTCCGCGCCTCCATTAACGATGATGCTGGGTAAATTTAGTGGTTCAAAATCGTCTTTGCTTGCCCGTAACGTGTATGCTCCTGCAGGTAAATCCGTGAGCTGAAAGGTCCCATCTTCACTGGTCAATGCCGTGAAGCTAGTATTGGAAAGGCTAATGGTCACATCTCCATGTTCAGCCTCCGCCCGTCCTTCAAGCTTAATCTGACCAATGATGCGACCTGGATTGATGTTGAGGATGACATTTTCCTCGAGCACCGTGATTTCCTCTTCAACCACGGTGGTTGTGACTGGACCGGTCTCCGTATGATTTGGGGCGTTGAAATAGAGCTTATACACACCAGGATTTAAGGCTAATCCAAACGCGCCGTCTGAGGTGGTGGTCGTTTCAATGCTCGTCGGTACTTCGTCCTCTGTTCGAACCCGAACAATGATGCCGCTATGGTCTTGCTCGGCTGGGTCCGTCTGATTCAGCTCGCCCGCCTTGAGTGCGACCCCTGTCAGAGTATACTGAATTGGCTGTCCCGGTATGTCAGGTAATCCGACTTTCGATAGGTAGACACTGGAAACCTTCTCTTCGCCGGGCGCAACAGTGACCCAATGCGGTTGTCCCGGTCGAGGTGGACCGTACTCCGGATGCCATACAAAGAATTGGTAGGTGCCCGGGGACAAGTCTACCAGGTTTGCTAGACCTTCGGCATTGGTGCTTACGGTTGTCTCTCGCTGACTTGGACCATCCGCAACGGTAATGCTGACATCTTGAAGTAGAACGGGTTCAGCTTGGGTATTGTCGGCACCGTAGACCACTAACTCAATGGTGGCTTTTTTTTGTTGGTCTACGGGTGTGTCTGGGTCGTATGGGTTTGTTGCTGCGATCTCAGGCATGCAACCTGCGCACAGGATCAGCACATTTAAAAATATGACCCATAAAGGTTTACGAACAGTTGAACTCACAACATCCTCCCCCATCATCGATACAATCATTGCCGGAAGCGTACTAGGCGGGTCGCTGTGATACAACCTTCACTTACGATATCTTTAGAATTATGAATGATAAATGAGAGGTTTAGAGACGCCGATGATCTAAGTTGATGACAGAAGTGTGCCTCGCTCGGACAGTCGCCAAGCGAGCCGGAACCCCCGGCCGACATACCGGCGATCAGGAAACCACCAATCCCGATCAGCTGAGCGTGCGCGTGATGCCGAATTGCCATAACTTCCACCTCGGGTGGACTTAAAGCCCTGATCGCTGAGGTCATCAGGCGTTGGTAAGAGCAGCTGTCCATTGTCTAGCGGTGGACCGGCGTCACGAAACTTGTCGAGGCACCAATCGCGCGTATTCCCGGCGGTGCCTCGAACGCCGTAGACGCTCACATCTAGCGGGAAGGCATCCACATCTTGCATCAGAATTTCTCCTTGGTGACTGTCCTTCATGCAGCTCCATGATGGATCGTGCTGATTACCCCAAGGGTAGAACCGACCATCAGTCCCGCGAGCGGCTTTTTCCCATTCAAACTCCATGGGCAGAGACCAGGGCAACCCCGTGCGGTTTGCGAGCCAGTCTGCGTAGGCTAGGGCTGAGCGCCATTCAATCATCGTGACCGGTTGTCTTGGGCGCCTGGCATCGGTCTCGCTTTGTTTGGGCAAGACAAATAGATTGTTCTCCGTTTGCTCATAGAGCATTGCACCCAACTCTTCATCCGTTGAGCCTTGCTCCCGCGGTACGTGGATGAGTGCCCGGTCCAGCTCTCCCGAATGGACAAGGTCATTGAGAAAGATAAGATATTCCTCGTGGGTTACCGGGTGACGTTTGATCACAAAACCATCAATCCAAACGTGCATTCGTGGCAAGCTGTTTGGGGTTTGAGGATCGCCGCCCAAAATCGTCCAGCCCGCGGGCACATAGCAATCATCATCGCTCAGAGTCCCTAGGGGTAGCATCTCAATGGGTGGTAGCTCTCCGCTTGGTGTGTAGTGGCTAACATGCGTTGCACGCTGGTTGTACACTGGATAGCGGATGGGGTGATAGCCATCCAGCTCGACGTCCAGGATGTAAGAGCCCATTTCAACAGGTAACTTTTCGATGGGGGTGATGCCAATTTCTTCTGTTGAGTCCGTCTTCAGACGACGGTGTTCCATTTTCAATGTTGACTTAAGAACTCTCGCGCCCGGTGGCTCGGTCAGGAGCGTGAGTGAGCCGGTGCCATCTAAATATCGCTGAAGGTCGAGTCGAAGCGCATGACCTTCTGGCAGTGAATCAACGTGTTCCCTCAGTACGACCTCGGTTTGTTTCGCCTTGAGAGAATCGCCAATTTGTTCAGCCTGCTGGTGAACGCCTAGATAATGGTTGGCGAGCGCCACATGGGCGGGCTCTAGATTTGCTTTTCTGCCGAGCGCCATTCGATACGCCTGAATTTGCTTAACCCGAAGTAAGCGCGCTTCCGCTTCTAGAAGATTTGCTTCATCCTCAAGGCGCCACAGCTCGAGTTTAGTCTCTTCAATTGCCCATGATTTAACGTGAGTACGGAGCCTGTCCGCTTTCTCGCGTAGACTGGCTACCGAGGTTTCGGCAGTTTCGATGGCCGGTTGATAGCTACGAGCCAACTCGACAGCATTCATGGCTAGTTCATGTTTTCTTGTACCATCGAGCCAGCGACCAATGATGGCGATCATTTCGTTTACGGATGTAAACCGATTCTCTGGTTTTTGAGAGAGCGCTTTCATGGCAGCCTCAACCAAACTTCGAGGCAATACCTTGCCAGTTCGGGAGATGTACTCAGGTTCTTTCTCCAGACCTGTCTCATCATTGCCTGAGACGGACTTTAGGTCAAAGGGGCTAATCTTCCCCTCAACAGTTTTAAGAAGGACCTCACTCACATTAGCGCCCTGAACCGGAGGGCATCCTCGCAAGACCTCATATAGAATCGCACCAAGGGCATAGATATCGCTTTGCTCGGATGGCGTAGCCCCCTGACCCGCCGCTAGTTCAGGCGCTAAGTACGCTGGTGTGCCGTAAATTGATCCAACCATGGTCATGCGCGCGTTTGACTCTGATTGGGTCGTAATGACCGACGACTCCAAAGCTTGGGGATCGCCTAATACTTTAGCCAACCCCCAGTCGACAACAAGGACTTCACCAAAGGAATCAATCATGATGTTATCCGGTTTTAGGTCGCGATGTACAACGCCATGCTCATGGGCATATGCGGCTGCTTTGCATGCATCATTGACCGTAGATATTAATCGGTGGAGGTTCCATCGCTGGTCAGCGGATGTTGAGGATCGATCGTGGTATGCCCGAATGTAGTGGGAGAACGATTGCCCTCGAATCTCCGCCATCGTAAAGAAGATCTCTCCGGATTCCAGGACGCCTAAATCATGAACAGGCAAGATATTGGGATGCTCCAGCTGAGAAATGACTTGTGCCTCTTGAATGAAGCGTAAGACATGCTGGTCGTCGAGGACCAAGTGCTGATGGAGTACTTTCATGGCGAGCACGCGATTGAGCAGACGGTCTCTCACTCGCTTGACTTTGCCCATACCCCCAGCGCCTAGTGGCGCCATCTCTTCATATCGATCGCCAGCGGAATAGGCCGCAGAACCATTTGACCCAGCGTTTGCTTTGTTTGACGGCGTCGGCGCCGCCAGAAGGGCCCGCTTTGCGCCGTCAATCGGTTCAAATAACGTTTGGTCCACATTCTTCGGCATGATGGTGGAGGCATCGTGTTGATCGTATTCTGAGAGTAGATTTGACAATGAAGGCACATTACGGTTGGCGATCTCTTTGCTCAAGCTTAGAATTTCGCTGACGAGACTTGAGGTGGATATCGCCTTGCGCCTGATCTCGGCGTTGGGTGTCTGAGCCAGGGTTTGGTCCTCCGGGACATTCTGCTCCTGTCTCGAACGCTTGAGTTGGTTGCTCTGAGCCTCCGTCTGGGGGGCATTTTTTCTGGTCCGATTTTTATCTGTCACATTCAAACCTTGAGGCTTACTTGATTACTCTCGTTGTCCTCACTCCCATACGATTGCAAACTAGCCTAATCTTGCATTGGTTTAAAGCTGTTGTTTTACCTTGTTCGGTGCTTGCTGAGATCGCTTCAGTTCTAATTAATGAGTTTCATTGGATTGAAACGAAAGAGCGAGCTAACCTTCCTG
>JBMYRY010000049.1:0-10197 GCA_049602795.1 Bradymonadia bacterium | reverse complement strand
GTTGGATCCAGGGCGTAGGTCGCGAGTATTGACAAACCACAGCCAAAGTTGGCCGCAATCATCAAGGTTCGTTTTTCAAACCATCGCAATAAGGTCGGCGTCAATAAAGCCCCGAGTAATTGACCTAAGAAGCCACAGGTGATGATGAGTGTGGTGCCGTCCATCCACCATAGGTAACTGCCCTCACCAAGCTTGAGATAATATTTCCCATAAAATGCTGCGGAGGAAATACGACCCACCAATCCAACCACCGCTGAGATACCCGATACAGCCAACACGATCCACGACACATTCTTGAGTAGGACGCCAATCTCCTCGCGCACATTACTCTCTTGCTCCACGGGCTGAATGCGTTCTTTGGTCACTGCAAATGTAAACCAAAATAAGACGGCGGCAATGATGGCAAATAAAAGCATAGCGGCCCGAAATCCTGCCACTTCGTCACCATCACCAAGTGCCGCCACTAAAGGTTTAGTGGTTGCGCCCACAATCAACGTGCCCAATGAAGCAAAAATGAAGCGAAACTGTGTTGCCTTAGTTCGTTCCTCTGCGATAGGCGAGATCACTGCTAAGAGGGCGGAATACGGCACATTGATTGCGGTATAAGCCAACATGAAGAATGAATATGAGACATACGCAAAAATGAGCTTGCCCGTGCTAGAGAGCTCTGGACCCAAGAACAATAAATAACCAAGTAAACCGGCGGGCACAGCTCCCCAAAGAAGATAGGGGCGGTATCGGCCCCATCGACTCTTGGTTCGGTCGGAAATCAGCCCCATGCAAGGGTCACTGACCGCATCAATCACCTTCGTGATTAAGAACATAAAGGCGGCGGACGCAGGATCAATGCCCCACACATCGGTGTAATAATAAAGTAAGAATACATTGATTACGCCCATATAAAAGTTGGACGCCATATCGCCGGCACCGTAACCGAGTTTTTCCACCAGCGATAATGGTTTTCCCCTAGTCTGGCTCTCCATCTAAGCGCCTCCCTTCGCGGTATGATTGAGAGTTGAACTTCACTGTCTCATGAAAACATGGTCAGCGAAAGCGACCAATGGGATTCTAAATGAAGTGGAAACAACTCACCGAAACTCTGTCTTCAAGGCAAGGGAGTGGGTGGATGAATCACTAACCATGAGAGGGATGACTCGCTTCCTGCTGAATGGAACCCTGAATCTCTAGACAATACGACCGCGAGTGTCCGATCTGATAAAGACACACACAGAGAATTCGTGCTACCTTCCCAATCGCATGTTAGAGACCGTGCAATTTCAAACATAACCATTGAATGCGGATATGCGAGTCATGATCCATTTGTCACTAGTTTCAAGCCATCAAACCCATCGCGCATATGGCGATATTGTCCTCTTATGCTTGTGTTTCATGGTGTCTGTCCTCATCTCATGCGGTCAGACTGAAGACAAACTCTCACCGCCACCGTTCCCCTTTGACGCCGACACAATGGAGCGCGAAGCAATCGCACCGAGTGGCTCGTTGACCGAGTTAAGCGCTGAGGACATCGAAACAGGCATGATGGAATTACAAACAGGTCTTGCACTGCCCATTCTCTTCATTGGTGCGGTGACTACGGTCATTGGCGAGCTAAGCGAACACAACAAGAAGAGCGCATCATCGGAGGAAACGATCACCCAGCGTGCTGTTTATGCTCAAACCGTAGAGAGCAATGTGAACGGATGGGTGGAACTAGAAATCCTATGCGGAGATGACCCTGCGAACCATCGCCCCGAAGATGGTAAGATTGACCTCGTAATGCTGTCCAATGGAGACGTTTCTGGGGAAATCATTCAACCAATTGGGCAAGCCTGGGGCACTGCCCGAAACTGTAAACTATGGGGTCAAGCACAACCCACTGAGTACGATGGTGATTTCGCATTACTCTTACCAACGGACGCACGTCCAATCACCATCTACGAAATGAGAGGATCGCAAACCACCAACACCTCAATGGACTTCAATTATGCAGGCTATTTGGACGGTGAAGAAAACGCCTGGACCGAAACATTCGGCACCGAATCGCTGGTGGTCGGTGTCGCGCCCGGCATCTACTTCATTCATGATTGTAGCGGTCGATGGATCTGCAATTCCAATGAAAATCAATGTACCTATTCAGGCTCAATCCCAGGCAAAATCCGAACAACCTGTCAAGCCCCAACAGAGCAGTTGATCTCATGGTAAGACTGCTCATTTCACTGGCTTTATTGCTGACGACAACGCAGGGATATGCCTTGCCCACGCTCGACGGTAATACCCATACACTCAAGAAGAAAGAGCTTCAGCTTGGTCTATGGGAAGCCCATGTTGGACTCACTGACAGGATCACGCTAAGTACCACATGGCCCCTATTCTTTGTGGACTTGTCTAATCTTGCCGTCAGGTACCAGACCTACAAACGTGACAATCTAAGCTTCGCGTTGTCGACAGGGCTCTTTCATTATCGCGCGCCAGAACAAAGCGGCGCAGGTGTCCCCTTTACCGCAACCTATATACCCGTAGATATAACCACATCATACCAATTTAGAAGTTTAGTTTTCAGTGGACGTTTAGCCTACGCGGGTGTGTTCACCAAAGGGCAAATGCAAGAGGAGTCTAGTGACAGTGATGAGCCATCCTTGTCAGATGTTCGCGGTGCCCTCAATATGGAAACACTGGTCTTCAACCCAAGTATTTTATGGGATCGAGGCAACGGTTTTGCCTGGGTATTTGACCTCAACCTGTCGTTGTTTCAAGACGCGACTGCCCAAGGCAATGCCATGTTCCCAATCATCATTGATCAACGGACGAGCGGGCGGGCAGTGGTACAAGCACGGGCGGAAGCAGATCTAACCGCTCAAGGCGCTAGAAATATGTCCATATCAGCTCTTTGGTGGTGGTCCACATTTCACCTCAAGTTAGGTCTCACCATGGGTCATCTCATGGTCCCGTATCTCAATATCTTCCTCATGGAGGAAGATGGACAATTATACAAAGCCACACTTCCAAAGTTAGATCTCTATTGGCGCTTTTGAAGTCATCACTGATGGCGTACATTTTGTTCAGAGACAAACTCGACTACAACACAGGCACAACTAAACGATACCTACTTATGCTTAATTTGAACTTTTCCAGCCAACTGCCACAAAGGACGGTTACCCCATGATCTTCAAGATTTCTTCTTCAAAAAAACCAGCTACTTTGAAGTCATTTGCTGCACTACTCGTTCTCTGTCTTGGCGCGTGTGACAGTTCAAAATCATCGCCAGCATCACCGCAAACCACCCTGACATCAGTTCAAACGACTGGTCCCTTCTGGTCCGGCACTCGTTCAAATGTGTATACACGCAACGATGGCGAGGACGTCACGGTTCAGCTTTGGTATCCCACCTCCGATGAGACGGGGGATGCCGTCCGATATGATAATCTCTTAGATGGCGATTCATGGGTGGATGCAATACCGGATTGCACTGCATCAAGACCGGTTGTGGTCTTTAGTCACGGTAACGGCGGTGTTCGCTGGCAGTCGGCTTTCAACATGCACTTTCTAGCAACTCATGGGTTTGTGGTCATCGCCATGGAACATCCCCAAAATACCTTTCGCGACCTTGACCGTGGCCTATTTCCCGAACATACACTTCAACGACCTAAAGACGTCAAAGACACCTTTGATTGGCTGATCCAGCAAGGCCGTACTGAATCCAACGAACTATTCGGCTGCATCAATCCGGAAGATGGCTACGCCGTCATGGGACACTCCTTTGGCGGGTACACCAGCTTTATGGCATCGGGTGCGACGGTCGAACTTACTCAGATTGAAGCAGCGTGTGATGAGGGTACGGATGCCGCCTGCCGTATCGCTTCTCTCTGGCAGGCTGAATCAGATGCCACCACAATTAGTCTGCATGACCCACGAATCTGGGCTGCAATCACGTGGTCTCCATGGGATGCGGGAGGAGTACTCGGCGATGGCATGGACTCAATCGGTGTCCCTACCCTCACGCTCACAGGCACCTTGGATGAACTCACACCACTAGACCAGGTTTCACGTCTTGTGAACGCCGCCTCAGGCGCTGACTATGTTCAGTTTATTGATGCCGGTCACTTCAGCTTTGCCCCCTTCTCTTGCATGCTCCTCGACGGCGACGGCTGTGGCGAAGATTTTATGGATATCGAACGCGTCAAAACACTCACGAACCAAATCGTGACGAGCTTTCTAGCAAAACAACTGGGATGGCAATCTGCATCCAAGCAATACTTGGACATTGAGGCTGCAGATATTGCCTGGCAGCCAGAACGGTGATCCCTAGCGGAGGCTCTCTCTTCCTCATCCTTTCCGACACCTTCTCTGTATTGACACCAGACAAGCCTGGACCTCGACTACGCTCGATTACCCCGGCTCAAAGCGCCAATGACTGCGGGCTTTACTTCTCGGAGATCTAGAGCACCTCAGTGCCTCTAAGACCCCTTCTCTCCTTCCACCATCACCACGAGATCTCGGGAGGCGTTTCAACAACACCTCTAGTCGGCTGTTGAAGGGCAGACGCCCGTTGGATGTCCCCCGTTAGATAAGATGCCTGACCCATTGCGTAAGACTTCAAACCTGCTCCGTCTAGTTTTTCGAAAACGACAACTTGTTCACCACGACCGTATGGGGCTGGTGGCATCGTCAACAAATTAAAGGAGAATACCATGAAAAATTCACATCATCTTATCCTCGGTAAGGCACTATTTATCCTCTCGATTTAGATCACATCATTTGGATGTGCAGAATTCGAAGAGGGTACTTGGACGGACCCCGAAACGTCCCATTTTCAAGTCAAATCAAGTGCGGACTTTCCCGCGCCCAATGCAAGCTGCGTCAAACGCCAAAAGATTGCCCCGCGAGGACCCGCATTAGTCTTCAATAATACGAATGCATTACAACGACCGTTCAATATCCGGAGAATGCTTCGAAGGATCATAAACACCTCTGGTGGTCAGTCGAGTGTCGAAGCGCTTGCTCAACACTTCTTAAATACCCATCGCGCGAGACAGCGTCGAAACGGAGCATCAAAACTGCGATTGCCAGTGGACCGTCGAACCCCAGAAACCAATTTATCCGTTTCAACTTTTCTTCAAAACATGAAACCAAAGGCGGTCTTTAATCGCATCGATCTCGCAGCGCTTGATGGCGCTCATTGTGGAGAGCAAAGAGTAGTATATAGCTTGGATGACTCGGATCCGTTTACACTTATTTTTGAAAGCAAGATACCCAACCCGCGTCGAAACCTAGGACTTGCGGGCTGTAAGCCCATTGCCCGTTTCTGGGCAAATCTTCAGCGCCGCGGAGTGAGTAATCAAAACCGGGCAACACGACTCGCTCAACTATTTTTCTCCGGCGTTCGTTCCCAGAATGTACGCATTCCCGCAGTGGTTCATTTCAATCGCTATCGCGGTCGGTGGGGACAGATCCGAAGCAATAGCTTCGTGGGCTTCCAAAAATGGCAATTAAGAGAATTTCGAACTCACTTAGCAAATGGTCGCCCAATCTTTGCGCCGGGTGTCGTGCAAGACAACCCTCTCGCGGAGTTATACGGTAACGCGGTGCCCAGAGGCTTTAATGGCAAAGTTGAAGTACTGAATCGATTAAAGCGTCAGTTTCGAAACGATCTTATCAATAATCAGCTCAATCGCCTTATGGCACCTGAGTTGGAAGGGATTCGTGATCGAAAGCAAATCTTGACGGGGTTTTCCGTCAAGCAACCGAAGAAGTTCTACGAATTTCAGTCAGACGCCCAAGGACAAGCTGATGATATTAACCAACATGTGGTCAACGGGTTACGAAATCGAATTCGGACGGCAATCCCAGACGAGATCAATCTCTCTCCTCAACACATTATCAATCGTCTAGACGCCCTGACCTGTGGAGGATGTCATCAACGCACGACCGGTAAGTTTGTGGCACCGGGCATTCAATGGCCCCAGAGCTTGGGATTTGTTCATGTGGGTAACAATGGCTCATTGTCACCTGCGCTACGCAACGTGTTTCTTCCGGAACGAAAGAAAATCATGGAATCAATTCTATGTATGCCTAATCCAAGCTAATCCATCCGCCTTGCCAGGAGAACTGAACCCGCCTTACTGCCCATACAAATGGTAAACCAAGAAACCTAAGCGTTGGCACGGCCGTTAACGCCTTCTATTAGCGGCAGAACCGTTCTGCATGCTCTCAACGCCCATTAAACGAGATCAATGCTGAATTGATGATCATTACGGTAAAGCGGGACTCGTGTACGGTAGGCATCCCCGAAGGCTGATGGTGTTGAACGCGAAGATGACATTTGAAACGGTTGGATGAATTCGATGAGCGTGTAAGAATCGAAGTTGTGTCCGTCAAGTTACTCACCAGTACCATGTCATCTAGAAACGAGAGAAAACGTCATGAAAACTACAAAGAAAGAGGCAACGCCCGGTCAACTCGTCAAACTCGACAACTCACATCAAGACATGTTTCAGACCTTTATTGGCGAATTCGAACCCGAGAAGGACCCCCTCCATGGCTACTTCATTGACGTAAACGCCCCCTTCGAGACGGTATTGGAAATCCTGGAAGGGTATGAAACCGGTGACCCATTACCTGAGGGCTGGGTGCCGAGTACCACCTGGTTTTGGATGCATGAAAACACCATCAAGGGCGTCATCAACCTGCGGCACTGGCTTACGCCAGGTCTTGAGGCACACGGTGGGCACATCGGCTACACCGTAGCGCCCTCTCACCGGAGACAAGGCATCGCCACGGCAATGCTTGCAGGCACCCTAGCTCGAACGAAAGAGTTGAACATTGAACGCGTATTGGTCAGTTGCGATGCAGAGAACATTGGTTCAAGGCGTGCCATTGAAATCAATGGTGGCGTGCTGCAACGTGAGGAATGGGATGAGACCTTGAAGCGAACGTCCAACTTTTATTGGATTACGCCAACTTCTTAAGCATCGGTCGTTCATTAGAGAGAGTGCCAATCAGACAGGGAACTATTTACCCGATTCATCCTGCAGCACACCTCACGTGGATGACGTGTCGCCTCACATCCATACTGAAACAAAAATGCTGACTTTTAGGTAATTCTCGTTCAAGTCTGGCATACTAAATTGTAATGGATATTGACTACGAACATCTCACTCAAGAATTGTTTAAGACGTTGCGCGGGCGTTCTTCGCAGGGCGCGTTCAGCCGCCGCCTGGGCTTTCAGACGAACGTAGCCTACCGATGGGAATCAGGTCTTAGAACACCGAATGCCAACGACCTTCTGATGGTACTAGATATTCGAATTTCGGCGCCCCGCGAGAATATATGGCGATTTGCTTCTCCTTTTAATCAAGACGAACAATCCACATCGAACTGGTGCTGGGGACGCTGGCTGTCACTCATCAAGGGTCAGTGCTCCGTTAAGGCACTCAGCAACGCAACCGGCTTATCTGCTCAAGCAATAAGACGAATCTTTCGCGGGGATGTGACGCCAAAAGTAGACCGTCTCTTACAATTGATTCAGGTACTGACAAATCGACTCTTGGATTTTGTGCAATTGTTCGTAGACCCTAAAACCCTACCGTCATTGGCGAGTTTAGTTGACGTTCAAACCGCTCAACGTGCGTTAAGTACTCAATTCCTCAATACTGAACTCATCATCGCCAGTCTCGAAACTGACGCATATCAAGCCCTTGATGCCCATTCAAATCAGTGGATTGCGACCCATCTTCAACTGGAACTCGAGGAGGTCACCCACACAGTTGATGCACTAAAGAAAACAGGTGGTCTCTACAGTGTAGGTCAAAAGTTGAAAACCCAACCCAACCGGTTCGTAAACACGCGTCGTTTAGGCGCAGCTGCGTATCTCCGCCTCTTCGACCATTGGAATGACACCTTGACTCGACGCCGAACTTCAGAAGATTATGCGGCTTACCTGGTCTTCTCCTGTACTCAAGAAACGGCAACGATCATTCGTGACCTCCTCAACACTGCAGTGAAGGACGCGGTCACCCGAGTTAGCGAGGACGACAGCACGGATAGCGTATCAGCGCTGACGGTACAACTTGGTCGACTCAGTCAATGACTTAATCACGATTAAACGAGACAGAATGACCACAACGCTCGGGCGTGTTCTTGACAGTAGCAGACTTGTTTGGACACTGGAGTTGGTCTATCTCAGACCGCATCACAGAGAGAATAGAATGAAGCAAACCACGAAAAGATTACAGTGGCTAAGCATCATATTGGTTCTATTCGGCTGTCAAATCGAATTCCACAACGAACCCATGGGAGATTGTCGTCGCAGCACGAATGCGTGTGCGCCAGGCTTTCGATGCAAATTGGATGAGACTGATCGATACACATGTATCCCTGAGGAGAGTCAGGAAACTGATGCCACCCTAACGTTTGATGCAACCTCGATGGCGGATGCTGGGAATGCGTTAGACTCAGAAGTCCCCACTGACACCTCCGTGACCCCCGATATGCAAAGAGATTACTTATTGCGCGATGTTGAGACATTGCCAAGTTGTGACGATGGCATAACGAACGGTGATGAGACCGATCTCGACTGTGGAGGTCACTGCCAAGGCTGTCTTAACGGCGCACGTTGTTTAAGCGACAGCGATTGCGCGGCTAATCGCTGCGTTGATGCAGTCTGCCAAGACTCATACTGCGGAGATGGCTCGATTGATGAGGGGGAAGACTGTGACGATGGCAACCAAAACACTGACGACGGATGCACCCCCGGATGCATGATTGAACCCGGTTGGGCATGCGATACTGGAAGCTGTGAACGCGTACCCGAAGTATGCGACGACATTGACAATGATGCGGATGGACAGATCGATGAAAATTGCGATGCTGACGGCGATGGGTTCTGCCACTCATATGCAACGGTAATTGGCACGCCCGCCGTATGCCCAGAGGGCAATACAGATTGCTGCGACACGGACGAAAATGTGTTCCCTGGTCAAGAGCAATTCTTTACGACAAGGCATAATTGCGCAACCTTTGACTACAACTGCGATGGGGCTGAAGAGCGCCGGTACACGGGTCTCGCAGGAGACTGCTCATTTCCAGACTGTGATGATGGCGACAGCGGGTGGGCATCAGATATCCCTCCATGTGGAAACACGAGCCGTCATAGGGTCTGTGATGGTAGAAGAAATCTCTCGACTTTGGCGTGCGAGCCAGACGAGGAAATCAGAAGGCAAACCTGCCGGTAGATGGGTCGCATAGATAGAGCATCACAATAACGACTTGGTTCGCGTCCCCTCCTATGTTGAGAATCAGACTAGCTCCATAGACTTAGCGACCCCGACTCTAGCGGATATGCGTCGGTAATTAATGGACCAGCAGATTGGCTAAAGGCGATCCGCCTTAATTCGTTGTGAATTAAAGCTGGCGTCAGCATTGTACCGTTCGATCCCTCAACGGGCTCCAAGACTGAGTTAAGAGGTTTTGCTAACACTCGATGGTCTGTCTCACCAATTACGCGTAATCCTGAATCTCGGTTTTGATGCCACAACATCGTCATCCACGAGGTCACAGGGTGATGATCTTTACCGGAATCAGGATTACCAACCGACGAATAATGAGTTGTGCGACCAAAATCTGACCCAACCACAATATTCAAACGGTCCGCAATCCCCAATGATTCAGCGGCATCTTTAATATAGGTCAGTGCCCTAAATAAGACCCACATTCGATTGGTCTGACCCAGATCATTTCTATTATGAGTGTCCCAGCCTTCCAAAAACAGGTTGGCCGACACGGACAGACCTGATTTGAACGCTCTAAGCGCGACATAGGCCTGCTTTCTTAAATCCGATAGAGATTCGAAATCTGCAAAATCAAACTCACGCAAAATCTCGCCCACATGTTGTTCTGTACGACGCGCGACGAATAACTGACTCATTGCCCGACGACGACTAGGAAGGCGAACCGATGATTCCAAACGTAATTGCCTGGCACCCACCGCTTCATCGATCAAACGTTGTGTTGCGGGACGATGCATATGAATCTCATTGGCCCCGCTTCCAAATGCATCTGGTTGAGTAATTTGTCGAAGAACTTCAAGCTTGCTCAGACGAGTCACAGGCAGGAGGTCACCGCTCCCGTCGTACCCTCCAAACGACAACAATGGCATTGGACCGTTTCGGTCCGGGCGGTCCACCAATCGCTGGTAAGCAA
>JBMYRY010000048.1:0-10207 GCA_049602795.1 Bradymonadia bacterium | reverse complement strand
AGCTGGTCAGGGTGGTGAAGCTGGTCAGGGCGGCGAAGCTGGTCAGGGTGGTGAACAGAGTGCCTGCGAACCTCTTACGACAGATTATCCGAGCGAAAGTTGGCCCGCATGTGTGAGTGACGATGAGCGTTGGCACCTCGCGGGGGACGCACCTCCCTCATCACAAGCACGTGTCGATTCCTTTGAAACCATCGCAGATTTGTTGTGGCGTAATGAACAGACACCGTCTGCCGAAGATTTTCTCAATGCCCGGATTGAATACGCAATTGATCAGGGCTTAGACAGTCGCGTGCAGCGCCGATATGATGCCCATATCCCGCGCCCTGCTGAAGGAATTAATTGCCGAGGTGAAGACCATGGTGAGTTGTATCCCGACTATTGTGTGGGTCCGGGACAGATCCTGCCACTTATTACCGAAGGGTTTGCCGCTGGTTCTATTGGTGAGGCGCCATTGGTCAACAGTGCAAAGGTTGAGGCGAGTTTGCTTTGGTTTCTCTATGTCAGCACGTACAAAGAGGCATATACCTGCGCTACCGCAGCCAAAGATTGTGATTCAGCATGGGCCTATTATGGTGGTAGCGAGACTGTCGACGGCGGAACGGGCCTAGCGAAGTACGTCCGAGACCTTTCTCCTGAGATCCACGCCGACATTTTCGACGCTCTGCTTGCAGTAAGATGTTGGCGCGACCTTGACGCCGGAGAAACCGCACAAGATGCTGACCTTCATCAACAGGTACTTGACCAACTTGACCGTGCTCTAGACCGCGGGCTAGCGACAATACTCGCCACACGGGTCGATTACCTGAGGAGTGAAGCCTCCGCTACAGCCGAAGAGATTGAAAGCACCAAAGTATTTCTGCGTATCCTGGGACCGACACTCAATCGAGCATTGAACGCCGCAGCCAATGAAAATGCACAACGAGCAGCAAGCCTTTGGTCCTCAGAGTTTACTGAAGTCGAACTCGACACGATCCATACAGGTTTAACGGCGCTAATTGACTGCCAAAGCGCTGATGAAGGTTAACGGGGTTGTCGGAGATGCCAAGCAAGGTAAGGTCTAAAAGTGGGTGGGGCAACTCTGCGATAGGGTGAATTGCCCCTTACGTTAGGACTGTTTATTCACGCTCGCGATGTGCTGGGCAATCTCAGTCAGGAGACGAACCCCAACACCGGTTGCGCCCTCTTTCGGCCAATAGGTCACTCGATTATAAATCATTGAGCGTTCCATAAACGCAGTGGCAGCGATGTCGAAATGAACCCAGCGCTTCACCTTCTTAAAATCAACAAAATGTCTCAGAAAGAGTGCTGCTGTGATCGTACCAGCGCCACTCTTTGCGTCGACATTACAGTTCGTAAAGTCTGCAACCTTGCTTGAGAGCTGAACGCTGTATGCATCGTCTACCGGTAGGCGCCAAACCCACTCACCACTACGATGCCCCAGTCGAGTCACAGCTTCGGCAAAGCGGTCATCCTCACCGGCTACGCGGGTATCGGTAATCATCCCAGTGACAAAGAGCCCCAGCGCCACCCTCACGGCACCGGTCAATGTTGCGATGTTTACCAAAGTGTCCGGCTCATAATGCTCACACACGTAATCTATCGTATCCGCTAGAACAAGACGTCCCTCAGCGTCTGTGTTCGCGATCTCGACCGTCGTCCCCTTTCGTGAAGTCAAGATATCGCCAGGTCGGAACGCCTCGCCGTTGATCATATTCTCAGACAGTGGCATTGCCGCGACGACCCTCAAAGGCACACCGAGTGTCGCGATATTGCGAATCGCACCGAGTGTCGCTCCGGCCCCCGCCATGTCCCGATACATTCGGCGCATCCCAGCGCTCGACTTCATATCGTAGCCACCACAATCAAATGTCACGCCTTTGCCGACCAGCGCAAGATCCCATGTTTCGTATTTAGCAGAGGGTGGCGTGTATTCTAGAATACAGACATATGGTTCAGCATTTGAGCCCCGAGCCACTCCAAGGTGGAGCCCCATGCCCTCGGCTTCAAGCGCCTCGCGGTTTAAATAGCGGACACTTAAATGGTCAATGCCTTCAACCATTTCCGAGGCAACCTTGACAAAGTCGGCCGGACGCATATCTGAAGACGGCGTATTGATTACGTCTCGAGCTAGACATGCACCTTTCGCAATATGCTTTCCTCGATCTAAGCCTACTTGCATTTCCTCTTGGGCATCGGTCTCGATTTTTATCGTCTCCAGATTCACGTATCCGGGCTTCGTGCGATACCGATCAAACCGATAACAACCGAGTAAGACGCCTTCGGCGATTAACTGTCCCAGACGCTCAGTTGGAATGCCGAGTCCCTTCAGATCGTTAACGACAATGGAACGAACACCTCGTCTCCTGAAATAGCGACCAGCAATCGCGAGAACCGACCTGACTCGGTCTTCAAAACGATAGTTCCTCTCTGCCTGGTCACGTTTCCCCAGCCCCAAAACAAGCGTCCAGGTATCTCCAGTGTCACTGGGCACAATGTTGTGGTCCTTGTACTTGCCGGAGATAAAGCCCGAACGAAAGTGCCTGAGCAAGGTCTTCGCAGTGCCTTGACCGACGGACTGCTCAAAAAGCTTAGCGGTCTCCGCTTCGTCATCAAAACAGAGGACTAACGTGTAGGCTGGTTGATTCGCTGGCTCCACAGCAATGAGCTGTATATCGGGCGTCATATCTCTCTCCCTCTCACTTCATTATCTCTCTGTATTCATACGCGACAAAGCCCAGTTGGTAAAACTTTTGTCGTCGGTTACCTCTCGGGACAAAACGGCTCGAAAAGCGTCGGGCATCGACACAATTTGGTCCTCGTGCGTCAATTCGATCTCTAAGAGCACTAAGTCTCGATCAACAAATTCATCCAACTCCCACTCATGCCCATCCTGAGATACAACGTACCGTCTCTTGGTCACACGTTGGCTTTCGGTAGAGGGCCATAACTGGGCAAACAGGGTCTCGTCAATCTCATCTTCTAGCTCGATTCGTTTGACACCTTTGCCTAGCTTGACCGTGCGAGTGCACTTAACTAGACCATCTCGTTTCGCACGACGTACTCTTTCGGTAATCGATGTGCCGGGAATATAACCTTGCTCAATCTCCCACACTGCAGTCACAGCCATGTGCTCTAAGTCTGGCATCCGATGCAAGAGGTATTTCCTCTCCACCTCAAAGGTCATGGTGTCATCTAAGTTGGTCAAGGACCTCTGCGATAGATCCCTAGAGCATCCTTTCCACACACTCCCGAAAATGGACTGAATATGCGCAAACGAATTTGCCCCCTCGATCGTCCCTGTGTCGGTGAAGGTATCAAGCAACTCGTACACAATTTGAGCAGACTGAGTCGCAACGGAAGACGCCTGTTGACCGAACGACGGTAATCGAAAATATGCAGTCAAAAGGTCCATCACAGTTCTTTTGGCCAATTCGCCATCAGCGTTTGCCGACCAATCGACCCGTTCCCCGTTTTCGTTGCAGAACTGGTGAAAGTTCGCCTCGATGCGGAGCGCTTCGGACAATCGACAGCCGAAGTCCACGAACTTTTGTTCCGACATAGTGTCATTATCCTGATGAGGTGAACACTCGGTCGCCAAGGCAGAAAAGTAGTATTGTCGACTGTTGCACAGTAATGCGTCTGGCTCGACACCAAGTCGCAATAGCTCGTCAACATCGATTCCAAGAGTAGCTGACAGTTCAACAGGATCAAGTACAGGTGGACACTGAGAAACTTGAATCAATATAGCCCGGTACAGATCTTCTTCTAAAACTGCTCTCATTTCGCCCACCTTCTCGGTCTTAACGCATACCCATCAGAACTCTCGCCAAACCCTAGACTTGGCTGACGCTCCACCGTTGCCCACCATCTAATTCACACCTTCAAACGGTCCCGTCCACCATCAGAACGATCTACCCAACAATGCCAACACTCGACCGAACTCTAGAACACGCAACTGGACGGCAAGCACATCTCGTTGAACGGTATTCAGTCATGGAGAGAAGAGGCTCTTATTAAAGGAAAACGTTGGTCTAAATGAAACCAGGTTCTGCTGACTGTTGAAACCTTTTGTTCATTGGATATTGAGATTTGTTAATGAGCCACACAAATATTTGATTTGTGTGGAAACGTTTCCTGGGTGTGTTGTATCTCATGCGCACGGAATGTGTCGGGTTGTCACAGAAACGTCGTAAAAGAAGTCCAGGTAATGCAGAAAAGCGCAGTGACCATTATACTCACGCTCGTCATCGGGCAGATGGGTTGCAATCCCCTGCACACGCGGGTCGCACCGAATCGCGCGCTTGAGGCGTACGAAACACCTGTGTTTACGATTCCAAATCGCGAAAATCCCACCTCCCAGCAAGCCACCGGTTGGTCATTTTTCAATGACCCCGAATTAGAGGACGCACTCAAGCAGGTTTGGAAAGATAACCTCACCATTGCACAGTCGCTATCGCGTCTGAAAGCGGCGAAAGCTGCAAAAGACGTTGCGAATGCATCCTGGTTTCCGACCGTTGATCTGAACGGGACTCGAAGTAAGTCCGAATCGTTCATGTTTGGGAGAACGTTTGCTCAGGACCAATGGACTGCATCTGTCGCTGCGAGCTACGAGGTCGATTTATTTGATCGACTTGGAGGCACTCGAAGGGCGGCCGCCCTCGAGCACGAAGCGACGCGTCATGATGCTCGGGCGGTTCGGATCACTGTTTCCGCTACGTATGCAGATGCATGGTTTCAACATCGAGAGGCGGTAAAGGCAATTGATCTTTATCGGGAACAACGAAACACGAGTGAAGCGTTTTTTTCTCTGACGCGCGCGCGATTCTCTAACGGACTCGCTACCGCCACAGACGTATTACAACAACGGCAGCAACTCGAAGCTTTACTCACAATGGCTGCACCGCTAGAGGCGCGAGTTGCGCTCACTGCACATCAACTCCGCGTGCTCGAAGGTAAGGTACCAACGAGTGATGGTTCACTCCAGGGCGTGACCCTGCCCGCAGCACCGGAGATTGCGCAACTGAAGCTAGATGTCTCGAGACTCATGACGCGACCAGACCTCGTGGCAGCTCGACTGAGGGTAGCGGCTGTCGATGAACAAGTTGGGGCCGCCCTTGCTAATCGACTACCTAGCCTTCGGCTATCTGGTAATATTGGCGTCGGTGCGGAAAGCTTTAGCGACCTGCTAGACCAATGGTTTTTCGGTATTACGACGTCTCTGATTGCACCACTTTTCGATGGTGGTCGGCGCTCTGCCGAGGTCGAACGACAACGAGCCCTATTGGAACTTGCTCTGAACCAATATCGAGCGTTATACCTCACGGCAATCCGCGAGGTTAAAGACGCCCTCATCCTCGCCCACCAAGAGGACATTCGGTTAGCAGCACTCACTCAAGAACTACAAACCGCGGAACAGT
This sequence comes from Bradymonadia bacterium, assembly GCA_049602795.1. Classification (GTDB taxonomy): domain Bacteria; phylum Myxococcota_A; class Bradymonadia; order UBA7976; family UBA1532; genus JBMYRY01. The sequence continues at coordinate 4,790 of JBMYRY010000048.1, read as the reverse complement.
TGTTAACCGAAACGAAGCGCAGATATATGAATGGTGTAGGCTCCTACCTTGCGGTGCTGAACGCGCTTCAGACCTTTCAACGAAAGGAAAGAGAACGCCTCACCACACGCCGTAACCAACTCACACATCGCATTTCCCTGTGGCGAGCGTTGGGCGGTGTTTACACCCTACCTTCACAACAAGTAGCGCTCCCTGAAAGGTTCAAAAACACCGATGCTTAGGAAAGTGATCGCTGTCGGACTACCGATCTTTATTTTGGTTCTCGCCGTATTCGGCATGAGAAACCTAATGAAGCGAAAGTCGATGCCCAAACAAAAGGAAAAGTCAGAGGTCTTGCAACCAGTCGAGATCGCAAGTGCGCGAAGTGCACCGGCTCAGTACACCATAAAGGCGCTTGGACGGACCCTAGCTGCCGAACGTGTAAACCTTCAGCCTCAGGTGTCGGGACTCGTCACCACTATGAGCGAAAGGATGGTGCCCGGAGGTCTAGTTGAGACAAATGAAATTCTTGTAGAGATTGACAAAGCCGACTACCGCCTTGCATTGGAGCAGGCTCAAGCGCAGGTTGGGCAGGCTGACGTACGGCTTCAGGAGGAGCTCGGACGCAGCGCCGTAGCAAAGAAAGAATGGGCGCTCCTCCGAGACAGTTTAGACCAGGCGACCTTGGAGTCAGAGGGCAAAACGCTTGCGCTCAGAGAGCCGCAGCTTCGAAGCGCTCGCCTCAATTTAAAGGCAGCAAGCGCTGGACTAAAGCAAGCAAAGTTAGCACTCGAAAGAACTTCAGTCCGTGCCCCATTTAACGGCGTCATCATTCGAGAAGAGGTAGATATTGGACAAAGGGTCTCCCCCGCACAGCCCCTTGGGACGATCGTAGGCACAGACACGTGGTGGATTCAGGTGTCATTATCTCGTTCAGATTTGCAACGGGTCTCGGTCAGCGACGTCTCAACGATGGTCTCAGCGGAGAACACGGATAGCCCCATTCCTGCAACAATTCTTCGAACCCTGCCTGATGTAGACCCGGCCGGAAAACTTGTTCGCCTCTTAATTGCAGTTGCAGACCCCATGCGATTGAAGTCAGAAGGACGACCACTCTTCCTTGGGGACTCGGTCGAGGTCACCTTCGAGTGTCCCACACCAACCGGACTTGTGTCCATTCCTCGAAAAGCCCTTCGCCCAAACGGCGATGTGTGGACAGTCTCGCCAGAAGAGTCGGAAACAAGCACTGAGATGCGAGGCGTCATTACACTGACCAAGCCAACGGTATTTGACAAAGACAAACACCGAGCGCTCGTCGGAGGCATTCCGCTCAATAGCCTAGTTGTGGAGAGCAATCTGCCCATGGTCACGAACGGAACGAAGGTAAGGTGGACAAAGCGAGCCGATAAGGGCGCAACACAACTCACCCCAGCTGCAGGAAAATCGGCACAATGAAAGTACGCAGAGGTCCTATCGCGTGGATGGCACAAAACACCGTAGCCGCCAATCTATTGATGGGGATTTTCATTGTCGGTGGACTCTTGGTGTCAGGCGGCGTGAAACAAGAGGTTTTTCCAGAATTCACCGTTGATGAGATCCATGTGTCAAGCGTCTATCCCGGGGCAAGTCCCTCGGAAGTTGAAAAGGGCGTGCTTATTGCTATGGAAGAAGCCGTCAGAGCTCTCGATGGTGTCAAGGAAGTGATCTCCGTCGCCGGTGAGAGCTCGGGGCTCGTCCGCGTTCGACTCGAGAACGATGCGGACAATGAACAAGCACTCTCCGATGTTAGAGGTGCAATTGACCGGCTCAGAAGTATGCCCATCGAACTCGAACGCCCAATCGTCAAATTAGTCAAGACCCGACAACGCTCCGTTTCCGTGATTGTTTACGGCGATGTCGACCATGAACTACTACGCCGTCAGGCAGAGTATGTCCGAGCTGGTTTAGTGGCGAACACGCTTATCACACAGGCAGAATTAAAGAATTTACCCCTTCGGGAAATTGCCATTGAGATCACCGAGGAGAACCAACGGAAATACAACATTACGCCTGCACAAATCGCCCAGAAGATTCGAGCGTCATCCATAGAACTGCCCAGCGGACAAATCAAGTCGTCAGTGGGTGAGCTCTTGATTCGGACGAGCGAACGTCGAGAAATCGGTGAAGAGTTTGAAAACATTGCCGTAATCGCGAATCCCGACGGGTCCGTCGTGAGACTGGGTGAAATTGCAACCGTTAATGACGGATTTGAAGAAGACCAACGAGAAGCTTGGTTCAATGGTAAACCGTCGGTGCTCATCGATGTGTATCGAGTGGGCAACCAAAAGCCGCTCGAAATCACTGACGCAATCACTCAGTTCCTCGCGAAGACAGAATTACCAGTTGGCATCGAAGCGAGTCTGTGGAGTGACCGTTCGACCTCGTTTGTGGGTCGTATCAACTTGCTAAAGAGCAACGCGATCTCAGGTCTGATTCTGGTCTTTGTTGCCCTAGGATTATTTCTCGAAATTCGGCTCGCTTTTTGGGTCATGCTTGGGATCCCGATCTCCTTTCTGGGGGCATTCCTTTTCATTCCGATGTTCGATGCGTCCATCAACATGGTGTCCATGTTTGCCTTCATCTTGGTGCTTGGCATCGTTGTGGATGACGCAATCGTCGTAGGAGAAAATGTATTTCGGCTACGAAACGAAGGCAAATCCGCGCTCGATGCGGCTATCGAAGGGGCCAAAGAGGTGTCGACCCCGGTATTTTTTGCCGTAGCCACAACTGTAGCCACCTTCGGTCCCCTTCTCTTCGTGCCTGGCTTCATAGGTAAAATCTTTGGCGTAATCCCGATCATTGTCATCGCGACTCTAACAATCTCATGGATAGAAAGCGTCTACATCCTCCCAGCACACCTCGCCCATAGTAGTACGACTCAAAGCGGGGTCTTCGGCTGGATCATCACGCAGCAACTTAAGGTGTCTCGTTTCCTCGAACGGTTCATTGCAAATGTCTATACCCCATCGGCGCGATTAGCTGCCGAACATCGATACACTACGGTGGCTCTCTCATTCGCTAGCCTTTTGCTGTTGGCGGGTGCCATAAAAGGCGGGGCCTTTAAGTTCAGTTTCATGCCGAAGCTCGAAAGTGACAACGTCGTCGCAACAATTCGATTGCCGCTTGGCACGCCACTGTCCGAAACAAAGCGATACCGAGATTTACTCGAATCTCGTCTGCGACCTGTGCTCAAAAGCCTCACCAAGGACAAACCGATCCATTTGGGTGTTCTGTCGGTTGCCGGCGGGACAGCTGGTGGTGGAGGTGGTCCGAGAGGCGGCACGAGCGGTGGTAAGAGTACCCACGTGGCATCAGTCCGCGTGATGCTTGTGCCACTCGGCGAGAGAGAATTCTCATCCGGAGAAGTAGCTCGCGCATGGCGTAAGTCTGTCGGCGAAGTCGTGGGCGCTGAATTGGTCAGCTTTGGCTATACCTTTGGAGGCGGTGGCGGAGAACCAGTCAATATCCGATTATCTCACCCCGATATTGACACACTTGAACAAACTTCGGTTCGAGTTGCGAAACACCTAGAGAAATTCGATGCCCTCACGGACATTGACACCGGCTTTTCGCTCGGGAAAGAACAATTAAACGTGAAATTAAGTGACCAGGGGCGCGCACTCGGGATTACGGAGCGGGCGCTTGCAAATACCCTGAGAGCGTCCTTCTACGGTACAGAAGCCCTCAGACAGCAGCGAGGCCGTGACGAAGTTCGCGTCATCGTTCGCCGACCTCGCGCCGACCGTACCAATCGAGATCGGCTTGAAAACATGATGCTCCAAACGCCTGGAGGCATGAGCATTCCCCTCAAAGATGCCGCATTGTTCGAGTCTGGGCGGGCCTACTCCAGTATCTATCGCGTCAACGGACGCCGTGCCATCAGCGTGACGGCTGACCTCGATTCAAAGAAAGGTAACGCCAATGAGATCCTGGGTGAAATTCAGCGTTCCTTTCTCCCCAAACTGGTCACAGAGACGCCCGGATTAACGTACAGTCTCGAAGGTGAACGTAAGTCCCAAAAGGAGAGCCTCGGCGCACTAGCCAAAAATTACATCTTTGCGCTATTGATTATTTTCTGTCTCCTGGCAATTCCCTTCAAAAGCTATGCCCAGCCCTTCTTAGTCATGTCAGCCATTCCCTTTGGGGCAGTCGGCGCTCTATTGGGTCATTGGATTATGGGATTTGAACTCAGCATCATGAGCATGATGGGCATCGTCGCGCTTTCAGGTGTTGTTGTGAATGACTCGCTTGTATTGATGATCGCGACAAACAAAATCAGACGCTCAGGTAGTTCCGCGATTGAAGCTGCCGTTCAGGGGGCCGCATTGAGATTTCGGCCGATTCTGCTCACCTCTCTGACCACCTCATTTGGGTTAGCTCCCATGATTCTGGAAAAGTCGGTCCAAGCTCGATTCCTCGTTCCCATGGCGGTTTCGCTTGGGTTCGGCATTCTTTGGGCAACCATCATTATTCTCTACACCGTCCCCTCGTTTTACCTCATTTTGGATGATGTCCAGCGCTTCTTTCAGTGGCTCTACGGAAAAAAGGAAACCAATCCAGACCACCTAGCCTCATCTCCCGCCCCTGGCGAAGATACGGGCCTGATTAATTGAACTTGCGCTCGGGTGTAAAACCTGACCATAAAAAACACGATCTACGAGAGAACGTCAGGAGAGCCCCCCGATGATTGACTCGAAAGCCCTGAAAACACTGCAGGACAACTTTCCTCATCTTCGAATTGATACGACGGAAGAAACCCGATTGGAATACGG
>JBMYRY010000047.1:0-10302 GCA_049602795.1 Bradymonadia bacterium | reverse complement strand
CACCCGTGGCTAGGTATCGGATCGTGTAGTTTGCCGCGTAGGCGTCATGGTCAAAGATTCGAAAGGGCTGTGCATTGTACACGCCATGCTGTCCACCCGGGCGAAGAAGAGGCATACGAAAGGCGTCGAAGGTTCCATCACCGCGGTCGTGGTTTTGACGTAATGGAATGGTCGGTCTAGGGACCGTGAGCACATATTCACATTGTCCATGGATACAAAGCTGTCGGGAATCTGGACATGCATCGAAAGCTTCACACTCGGGACCGCTGCCACGTAACTCACGGGGGCAGAGACTTTCGCCATTACTCCCGCTCCAATCTGAATCTCCGCAGCTGAATACTGCGGCGCCGTTACTCCAATCGTCTAGGTCGAAGAGCACGTTCGGGTTGACCGGGTTGTCACCGTAGCGTTGGAGCGTTGCATCGCCCTCAATGACATGAGTGTTGTGAAGATACTCATCGATGGTCGTGTTATAACGGTCGTCAACAGCCAGTAATTCACGCCAGCCAGATTCAGGTCCATATTTACTTTCGTCTCGTAACCAGGAACCGAAGATGCCGGTCACGCGGGCCATGGCGACGCCGGTATTCGTGGGAACTTGGACATCACCAATCGTCGGCATCAATAGGACGCGAGTGTCACCCCCGTTTCGCCCAAAGGAGTCATAGGCCGTGTCGAGAGGATCTAGGTAGGTGTGAGCGCCCCAGATTGCGGGGTCTGCCTGACTGATACCATGCTGCGCTAAACCGAGTAGGCGTCGTAAACTTGGATTGTTACGACGATGTCCGTAGCCTTCTTGTAGTACGACGAGCGTACTGCCAGCCGGGTAGAGGCTCCCCTGAAATGCAACGTCATGCCCAAATTCACTTACGCGAGCCTTCACTTGATCTGAATCGCCCTCGTAGATCACGATTTCAATGGCATCACCGACTTGAGTGGGGTCCTCGATTCGCATGGGTGAATAATCACCATCCATTTTCCCAAAGAGAGGACGACGATCGATGGCGTCCATCGCGTCTCCGGGGATCCCAATTCTGAAAAAGCCTCGTTCATTGACGAAAGCGTGTCGCCGTTCTCCGTTAATGAGGTTGGTGACTTCCACACGGTCGCCAATCGTAACGCTCGCCGCCTCACCAATGGAGATTGTTTCTGCTGAAGCCACGTCATTGGCGATGAATCCCAATTGCATCGTTGTGACTGGTCGAGCGCGCTCGTCGCCTCCCATACAATTCGATTCCGTTTCACCGTCGCCCGTGAGGGGGTTGTCATGTCCATCTGTGGGTAGGCATCCCACCACAAGTGGTCCGATCATTGGCAGCACGACTGCATCTGGCACACCGGCTTGTTTCGACCGAACGGCTACATCGACGAGACCTGCGCCCCCGGCATTCGGTGAGACGGCATCCAGGCTTGGCTCTGCACCTGCCATTACCCCAGAGATCACTCCGCCTAAAGAGATACCCCACATCCCAAAAGTTGCCGTGGCTCCGCCCAGGTCGAGTTCACCGTCACCATTAAGATCACCGGTGCTATCGGTTAGATGCCTAAGGATTCGAACGAATTGCATGTGGTCTACAACGCTCTGACGCACCATGTCTCGAGTGTGGAAGAGGTCTGCAGTCCACATGTCGCCGCCGGAGTCTGCTAAGCCGTCGTTGTTGAGATCTCTGTCTCGACCGACGAGAAGCATATCTGAAAAGCCGGGTTGTCCATATCGATCAAAGTAATTGCTCGCAACGGTGTACGCTGCTCCATACAGGGGGCTTTGATTGACGACATTATTTCCGTGCCCAGGACCGTTAATGCTACAAATTGCTGTGCCCATCGCCGTGTGCCGTCCTAGGTGCTCTCGAACACCCAACCGAGAACCGCCGTATCCGTGCGCAAAAATAGCGGTTGGAAACGGCGGACAGAATTGCTTTTTCTCCGGATTGCCAGGCGTACAGTCTGCGGCTTTCTTTGGCAGTGCACACCAAAAAGAGACTTCACTTGGACCGTGTTCGATGGAGCCCGATTTGGGGTCGACTTGCCATACTTCGTCGTGGTCCGATGGATACTCAGGCGTTGCAATACCTTCTCGGTCTAGGAGTAAATTTGGTGTGGTAAAGGTACCACCAAAAAGACCGCCAAAGGAACTTGAGTCCGCTTCAATCGCGCAGAGGTTCGGTTCGAATTCTCCAATACCGAGATTCCATAGCACCGCCATAGAACTCGCGGAACATGCGCCGTCTCTGAAGTAGCGTGGGGCTGCGCTAGCTTCGCCTTCATTTTCTGGAATTGCCCAGAGATTCCACACTGGCGGATATGCTTTTTCGAGCATGGCAAATGGGCCGTGTCCATAAAGACCGGCTCGAATTGCCTCAATGTCCTTGGTCATGCTGCCGGTGGTGAAGACCCAGGCGAACTGAATATCTGAGGCCGTAACATTATACTTGCTCATCAGTTTCGGTAGCACCGACAGAGCCTTCGTCTGGTCTCGGTGGTGCTTGAGTGCAAAGGGGGAGACAACCGGTTTCCCGTCTATGCCTGTTAAACGGTTGGTCAACACCACCGCATATCGACATTGCTGCTCAAGCGGCCAAATCGGACGTAGAATGAGCGTATTGGTTTCGCGTTCGTAATAGGTCAAGAGATTGTCCGCAATGCACTGGTCGTGTTCCACCAAGCATGCTTGGAAGCACTCGTCTGAATCGCAGCGATTGGCACAGGCTGTGGGCGTCGATTCGTCGCATGCAGTTGGGTCCTTAAAGTTGGCGATGTCTAGGTGTCCGTCGTTGTCTAGATCCTCACTTGGAGACAAACGCCCGTCTCCGTCAATGTCTTCGTTCTCTTGCGCAAATAAGAGGTTTTTAGCAGCAGCCTGAGGGTCGAAGTCAAAAAATGGATTCTTACCGTTAAAGCGGTAGCCGTTGGGTGCTTGTTCGTCATACTTTAAACGAGCCCGACCATAATGCGTGACAGGAAATCGACCACTACCCATATCGAGATAGACCTCTTCACCAAACCTTTTGCAAGATGGAGAGACGTTGATGAGATACACGGCATCGTTTCTGAAGTCAGTGTCATGATGCCGGACTTCGAGATTCTCTAGGTCGAGGGGGGCATCGAAAGACACGGTCATCGGGGCGTAGGTACCGAAGCCATCGAAACGGTTGAATTCTTGTCGAGTACGGCGTTCGTATTGTGTGGCAGTTTCCAGACTGATGTTGACTCGTCTGCCGGTTGGTGCCGATGGGTCCAGTCTCATTGCTACATCATTGGGTAGTGGTACTTCTGGCAGCGGACGGGCTAGCACGTCGAAGACTACCTTTGGTCCCTGAGTGTCCAGGGTCTCACCAAGTCCTTCGACTCTCTTTCCCGAAGGATCGAGGGGACCGTTGCAGGCGCTCAGAACGAGAAGTAGGAGGAAGAGTTTTTTCGTCATCGTTGCTGTCCTCTAGAAGTCAATGTGCAATCCGGTGCGACCGGCGATGATGGGCTCAGTCAACACGTCTTCGAAAGCTGCACCGGGAAAGAAGGCTGCGCCCTCAAGAAGTACCGACAAGACCAAAGGTTGCTTGGTGTCTGACCACAAGTCGACTGAATGTTTCAGTCTGAGATTCACCTCTTGACCTAAACTGGGCGATCCCGGTTGTTGATTGCCATAGTTCGTATTGAAGCCTCCGTTGATTTGGGTGTTGTAGATATCCACCAAATCGGCCGTGGCGACAAAATAGAGATAATGGACAATGAACTGCGTATCCTTGTGTATTGCCCATTCTACGCCAGGATTGAGATACGCAAGCCCTGTCGCCGTGCCTTGATTGACCGTAAACCGAAGACTCGGTGGCGTCACGTCGAGTAGGGATTCGTCATTAATTCGATCCACACTTCGAGCGCTCATCATTGGTAAGACATGATCAACGAGAACCAGTCCGACTCCGAAACTGCTGTGAAAATTAAAGGTGCGCATCGTCTCATCCATTGGGTCGTTATCCCCAGAAGCGTATCCGACCTCGAGATGCATCTTAACGGGCTTCAAAGGGATGACCGCTCGTGTCATGCCACCAAATGCACGTATGTCTGCTCCATCTTCAAAGGTTTCTTCAAGATACGGGCGAGTTGTATGCCCAAGAATCAAAGCAACTTCCCCTACCCACTCGACTTGTTGACCCCCAAGGTTGAAGTGATGGTGCCATGTCAGGTCTGAGACCATTGAAGTGAGTTCAGTTTTCGTGCTTGCCGGATGATGAGGGTCTAGTCGATCTGTTTGGCTCCTGAGGGCCAAAAGGAGTCCTACTTTGGTGCGAGAGTGGCTCCATCTTAGTCCGCTTACGACGCTAAAGGCTCGGTCGCCTTCCAACCATTCTGCTTGATCGTCTCTGTAGACCGCGCCTGCACTGATGAAGGGCTGTAGGTGTTTTCCGAGTTGAGTGCCGAAGCTACATCGTGCAAAGGTACTTGCGTTGATGACTCGTCCGAAGCGACCACGAACCATACCATCATTAATCAAAATACCTTGGCCCCATTGCAGCGTGTTCAGGCCGCAGGACCATAAACCAATGGCGCTTTTGTAGTCGAGGCTAGCTGCCCGCGGTATCCAGATTTGCACGTTGTCTCTAGGCTCACGAAATGTGTCTTCACCAATCGACAGACCGATGTCTGAACTCAGTCCATAAGGCTGAAGAAAAATGCCATCTCCGAATAGTTTGAAAGTAAACGCTCCAATCTGTTGCTTAGCACCCAGTTGGACTCGTAGAAATCCTGTCTGCCCATGAACAAATTCTGAGTTGATCGCATCGACGGCAAAGGGGCTAATCCACTGGTGTTCAGCTTGGGTTTTTGCCGTGAAGGCATGGGACTTCGCGATAGCTGAATGGGGCAGCATTGACGTACAGACGACGCACGTAGTCCACATGACCAGACAACGTAGAGCAGTTGCGTGCATGGTGGCTTATCCTAATCGATTTCAAAATCGGCACGTTTTATCAGCATATTGCATTGATTTACCAGACAAATCTACTGCGGAGTCAGTGGGTGGTGATGCTCTATTGGGTGTCAACTTTGCTTGTCAGTAAAGAGACAGATGTAAACTCTCAATGACAAAAATAGTCTCTTGAGCCTTCATTTTCGGGGTTGTTTGACTTGGCATGGTGGCTGCACTTCTTCTTCAACAGCAAAACAACAACTGTGAGGGAGTAACTCAAATGAATATCTTTAGAAAACTTGGTTATCTTGGAGCAAGCGTCGCCCTGTTCGCCTGTGGAGAGGCACAACAGTTTGATACGCAAGTCGAAGAATCCGTTCTTGGACAGGCAGAATACTCAATTCAGCGAGCCTGTTTAAGCGAGGATGCTCGTCTATTTGATGCGTGTACCGATACTCGGTCGGACGACAGAGCCTGTCGAGAAAGCCTTCAGGATGCGCGTTCTCGATGTGACGCTCTGAGTCAATCAGATGAGCGTGAACCTACTCGCGAGTCCACCGAAGCTGACCGTGCAGATCGTCCTGATTCCGAGAGACCTGAGCGTGAAACTGAACGTGACACGGTCGAGAATGACGACCTCTCGAGAATCACGGATGCTCGCGATGTGGAGAGTGATGATGACGTGGATATTGACACCTGCGAGAGTCGATGCAGGGCTCATGCGCATGAGAGCTTCTTGGATTGTGTTGAGACAGGTCGCGATGAGAGGGTATGCCGGGATTATGCCGGCAACATTTTTGAGTCTTGCATCGAAGAGCGGTGCGAAGAGCCAGAGGAGCCGGCACCTTTGACGTGTGAAGACAAATGTCGAGCGATGGGACACAATGCTTTTGACCGTTGTGTTGAGAGTGGTCGGCGTCCAGTCATGTGCCGAGCGTATGCGAGCCGATTGATTCAGAATTGCATCAAGACGCGCTGTGCGCCAGTCATTACCCCTCGTCCTGGTCCTAGCCCACGACCGCAGAATGCAACCTGCGAAACTCGGGCTCGCGCAGCTCATGGACGATGCATCAGGTCTGGTCGTCCCGCAGATGTCTGCTCGGAGTATGCTCATCGAGTACACGCCGCGTGTGTGAATGCTGAAACTGACGACGATGTAGATGAATCTGATGACGAAGATGCCGAGACAGCATGTGGACGCCGAGCTCGTGGGCTTTTTGCTCAGTGCATTAACAATGGTGGTAGCCGACTGCGCTGCCAGGCTCTTGCTCACAGATTCTTCGATTACTGCATCTCCCAAGCGGATGCGGAGGAACCCATTGAGCCAGAGATTGTTGAGGAAGACCCCGATACGCAGATAAATCGTGCGTGTGCTGAGCGTGCCCGCCATGTTGAGCGTGAGTGTTTGGCTGCCCGTGGAGATGCTGAAACGTGTGCCAGAGGTGCTCGACGAGCGTATGTAGCGTGTGTTGGGCTCAATGAGGAAACTGACGACGTATCGGAAGACCACAACAATGTTGGGGACCGAGAGTGCGTTGAGCGTGCTCTGCGTCTTTACTCTGGGTGCATCGAGAGTGGGAATGAGCCTTCACAGTGTCGACGCCAAGCATACGCTGCGCAAGAGCGATGTGAAGCAGTTAATGATGCTGAGGATGAACAGAATGAAAATGAAGATAATGTTTGCACCGAGCGAGTTCGAGCCCTCTATGCGGAATGTGTGGAGGAGGGTGGTGAGCCGCGACGCTGTGCCCAATTTGTTCAGGCTGCTCATGAGCAATGCGAAGCGGAGAGTTCTCGACGCTAAACTCGCCTAGCTGGGGGAGAGTAAAGAGCCGTACGCCCGATTGGGGCTGCGGCTCTTTCTTTATTGGGAACAACTTGGGTTTTCTTCACCCGGTGTGCCGGCATGAAGAGGCTCTTGGACATAGGGCAGTTCACTTACGCACCAGACCGCATTCGATGAGTTCGCCATGCCATCTATTGGTCCACTGCGAGCGATCGAGGCGCCGGATGCCCTTAACTCGCCCGTTCCATAGGTGATTTGGTCGATGACCACTTCATTGCATATTAAGCGGACGTCGTCCCCGCCATTATTGAGGTTAAAGCGAAACACACCATCAGCCTCCAGACCCCCGTTTTCTTCTATGCTATCGCTTCGAACGACCAAGACGAAGTCGCCAGCGTCTACTTCGATCCCTTCAAGCGAAGCCCAGTGTGTGGCATCGGTATTGTCAGCGACAAAGCACCCACTCAGGCTGAGTCGTCGGTCACTTGTATTCTTGAGTTCGATCCACTCCGCCTTTGAATCGGATAGCGTGTCAACTGGGTCATATAGGAATTCGCTAATCACCAGCTCGTTGACTACAACATCACTCATTGTGACTTCTCGCTGGACGCAGAAACCATCTCGACATTGATTGTCTCGATCACAATCCGCATCATCGAGACAGCCTAGCTCGGTTTGCCCGGGCATGTCACAAGCGTCATCAATGCATCGCTGTCCATCAGCACAGTCCAGGTCAGACCAACATTGCCCGTTATCGCGCTCGCACGGTGTGTTCGCAACGCCTGGCGTGCCTCGTTGTTGAGTTGGCTCGTGGTATACGTCGGTTGCCGGGCACCATCGCATCGGACCCCATTGAATTGAGCGACCATTCCCTTTCGGAAATTGACGACCGGAATCGTAGGCTACTTCATCGATGATCGTGCCGTCACACTGTAAAATCACAGTATCGCCGCCGTTGCCGAGGCCAAACGTAAATGTGACGTCTGGATAAAGTCCACCGTTGAGAAGGGCATCGTCGGACCTCGCTGCAAGTACGAATTCACCTGGCAATAAGCGAATACCATGCAAGTCGGCTTGAGCGGTGCGCTCCTGTTGATGGGCTGCATCGGCAAGATTACAGTCATCGAGTGAGAGGGGGTCATCTGAGACATTAACAATCTCAATCCACTCGCCATAAAGGTCTTCTAAACCATTGTTGGGATCGAAGAAGATTTCGTTAATTCGAAGCTCCCCAATCGTGGGAAACCGGTTCAGACCCGGTTGGTTAATGATAGATGTATCCATTTCCACGGGCGGGTCGACACCAGCATCACGGTCGTTAGACGGAGAAAAGCCGTTCTTAATCGGCCGCTGGTTGCTGTGTTCGTCATTGCAGCCAAAAGCAGTCACGAGGAGGAGGGTTAGACACCAGCCTATTCCCTTTGGCTTTAGCTTGTTTGTTCTGTTTCTTGCGTCTGAGTCTAACACCGTCGCTGTAGGACGAGCATAAGCAGGATTGGGGGGTGCAGGTGTTGTGTATTCGTCGTACATGGTTGCTTGTGTTTTCAGAATCCTTGTTCACTCAAGAAAGCGGCATGCGTTCTATAGAACGCTCTAAAATCGAATTGGTCGCTCAGTCCAGCAGCTTGTCCAATTTGATCCCAATGATCAGCCGCGATGCAGCCTAGAAACTCGCCCCATACGCAGGCGTCGACCGGTACGACGCCGTCATTTGGCTGCTGTGCGCCGCCGAGTAGCCCGTACAGCACGAGCAGCGCGGGTTCAACCAGGTCACCTCGTTCTGGGGACTCAAACCTTCCGCTCGAGCAGACCGCACCACCGTTGCTTAAGGGTCCAGTAAACCCAGCATAGGAATAAATCGGCACCTCGGGTGGATCGGGAAAACGTTGGTTGTATGCGCTACGCGTTTCGATACTCATTGCATGTAAGGTGGCTCGAAGGTCATTCTCGTTCTCTGCCGGTCCCAAGAAGAGCGTCGAGGTGAGTGTTGTGAGGGCATTGAGGAATGCAGGACCAAGACCTTGAGCGGCGAGGACATCGTCCGCGAGTTGGAAGCCCAAATGGGGCGACGAAATCGTCGTGATCGAGGCGACGTCTTGTTTTCGATTGTGAGGTCCTATGATCATTCGAGCATCAAGTCCCCCTTGGGAATGCCCAATCAGGTTAACTTTCTCTTTGCAACTGCAAGCCAACACAGCATCCAGGAATATTGAGAGTTGTTCGCTTCGCACCTCCGAGCTTGCTACGGGGTCCATGGCAGCCACAAATACACTGTAGCCCGACTCATGCAATGTTTGGGGAATGTCATAAAAGTAGTCCAACCACCACCGGCGGTCCCATCCCATAAATCCGTGGACCAGTACGATTGGATATCTCGATGCCGACCCATTCCAATACGCTGAAATCTCGGCGCATGCGATGGGGTCAGGTTCGCATGCCAATTCGTCATGCATGGCTGCATCCGCATCGGTTCGAAGCGTCATGTCTGAGGGCATTCCGCTGTCATAGTGTACTTCGCCTCTGTCTGGCATCGTGTCCGCTTGGACCCTCACCATCTGATCAATGTCTTCGCGAGGGGCTGTTGCGTCAGGTGAGTGTTGATCTTGAAAGCCATTTCCATCCAACGATGGTTCCACGACGGACGGTTCCTTTGAGAGTTCATCACCACAACCGATGGCAGTGACTAAAAGGAATGAGGTGAGTGTTAATGTATTCAGCCAAGGCATGATGGAAACGAGTCGACCTGCGAATCAATGTTGCAAACCAATAACTACTACATCTTGTGTTGTCTTTCCATGCCTAACCCAAGACATTCTTTGGTCAACTTTCTGTGCTAATTCTTCCTAGATGCTCTAAGTGTTTGAAATCTTTTGGTTTCGAACGGTCGGTTCGTTGAAATGATATGTGAATTGTAGGAAAAATAACCACTTTGTAGAAAAATTCTTTACATGCACCTACACTATATCTATTCTTTTGAAGTGAAGAGGGAACAATATGTTGGGGCTGAAGAAAAAGAGCCATTAAGTCACTGACATTTATAGGACTTCACATTTTTTTGTTTTAGGGGGTTGTAAGGGCCCGATCGAGCCGTTACAACGGAGAAATCGAATTCGGCGAAGCTGCCATTTTGCGGAAGCGGTAGTTGACCTGAGTTTGATGATCCAAATCGACAATACCAACAATTTTAAAGAGTCCACCACTGGTGGGAAGGGCGACGTGTATCTATGCGCATAAAAAAACGTTTCACTGAGGAATCGGCTTCTCCTTACGAGAGCCTTAAGTTTACCAAACGAAAGAGTGAAATCAGGAATCCTGATGGAACGGTAGCTTTCCTCAACGAGGCTGTGGAGGTTCCCGAGTCCTGGAGCCAGGTGGCAACCGACATTATTGCGCAAAAATACTTTCGAAAAGCAGGCGTACCCAGCATTCTTCAGCCCATTGAAGAAGAGGGTGTTCCGCAATGGCTGTGGCGCAGCGAGCCCGCACCTGGCGCAGAACTAGTCGGTGAAACCGATAGTCGCCAAGTGTTCGACCGACTCGCGGGTTGTTGGACATACTGGGGTTGGAAAGAAGGCTACTTCGAGGACGAGGGTAGTGCGCGCGCCTATTT
>JBMYRY010000046.1:0-10421 GCA_049602795.1 Bradymonadia bacterium | reverse complement strand
AAGCTTCATTTTTTGATTGTTCATTGCCATGACGCACCCCAAACTCTATTTCGCCCAGTTGGGCTGTTTCATAGGGGTTGAACGAAGTGGCATGCCGAAAAGATCTAAAAATCATCAGCAATAGATCTCACGTATGCATGTCTGTTTTCTGGTGTCTGTGGTTTGTGATGGCTAGTTCAGCACATGCCGAAAAGAACACATTCAACGCCCACACGACGGCGGAGCACTTCAAACTGATCTTGACTCGAGTCGAAAATAATCGACCGCCCGATGTACGAACAATTTGGGACACAAGTGCCCAAGTAAGCATACTTAATTCGATTGAACAGCATTATTGGTCGCGCAGAGACTACGACAATCAGGCTTACCAAAAAACGCTACGAAGACTCATGCGATTGCCACCATTTTGGAGAAACCTGCCATCGAGCCGACTGATGAAATCAAAATCGCTTGATGCCCTTGACCTAGGACATTCGGGGCAAAGGAAGTCTCCTCTCGTCATACTCCTCTCCATTCTGCCCTCATCAAGTGGGTTATGGCCCCTTATTGAAAAGGTGACTCAACTACCTCAGATCACTCAAAACGCGATTAGCCTCGCACATCAGGCGCAACGATCTCCACGGCTTCTGGTCACAAGATTGTCAAATCAACTCATAAAGTATCGGACGGAACACGCACTCACGATGCGTAATCCGAAACAAGCGATTTCGATTCTCGACACCTTAAATTCTAACACCAATGTGCCCTGCTGGTGGTGGTACCTCAAACTCAAATCACTGCGAAACTTGCGGCGCTGGACCCAAGCAAAGATCCATTTCAAACAGGCTCGTTCTCAGTGCAGTCTACAAGCTCAAGAAACACCTTGGCTGTGGTCGCTAGGCATCAGCGTTCTTTGGACTAACGGAGCCCATGAGGAGGCGATGGAGCTTGCTAATGCGCTGATCCGAGAATATCCGACGCATCGCCTAGCTGACGATGCGCTCTACAAACTCGTAAGTTTGGATCTAAAGCGGTTTCAAGAACCCAATCGAGTCTTCGATCTTGTCTGGCAGACAGCAAACTCTAACCGAATTGGCGACCGAATCGATGACACGACCTTTAAGTTAGCGATCGCGTATTTTCGACGGCAATCATGGCAGCGAGCAAGGCAATTGCTCAGCCACCTGTGTATCAATCCACATTGGTTTGAACGTCAGGGAGAAGAGGGACGCTGCAGGTACTGGCTCAATCGAGTCAATGCAAAACTCGACAGTACTTCGAAACGTCATTACCAAGACATCTTCACAGCATACCCATATAGTTGGTATGGACGCTTGAGCCGACAACGTGTCAGCGGGTCAAACGCTACTGCCAACAGACGACTAAGAAGCAAGCGTAGAGAGATCGAAGATGCGATCACAGGTATTAGCACCATCATTTCCGAGCGAATGAATTCGGCGTCCATACCCCACGTGCAAGACTTTTTAAATCACGCCATTGAAGCACTTTCTGCTCTGAAGATGAGTACAGAGTCATTCGCGTGTGACGTAAAGAACCACCATCTATGTTTAGTACAATCACTTCAAACTCAACCGCCCCATAGTTTATTGCCTCCGAACCGAGGTGACAAAGAGAGAGCGACCTACTTTCCAATGCCGTACCGTAAGTGGGTGAAACGGGCATCTAGAAAGCATAAAGTACCAAAATCTGTCATTTGGGCCATCATGCGTGAGGAAAGCCGGTTCGACCCCGAGGCAATTTCATTCGTCGGTGCACAAGGGCTCATGCAGCTCATGCCGAGTACGGCACGCGAAATGTCAAGACGTGGTTCCCCCATCTCCTCTAATCGGCTCGACCCTAAGACAAACATTCTTCTAGGTACGCGTTATCTGAGTCTCGTAAAGCGCTATACAAAAGCCCCATGGGTTATCGTTGCCCCCGGGTACAACGCTGGGCAAGGTGCCTTGAAGAAATGGCTTCGAAAATATCCGAAGATAGACCTAGATCTCTTTGTGGAACTGATTCCTTACGATGAAGCGAGGCAATACACCAAGCGAGTCAATCGGAGCATTCAAGTATATCGGACGCTGAATGACCGCCGCCCATTCAATCTGCTTCAACGGCTCTGACCAAGCTATAATTCGACGGAAAATAATTCGTAGAAACCCTCTGTGAGAATTTCTCGGTCATAAATTAAATGACCAATCCATAATTGATTTCCTACGACCACCCCTGACGCATAAAAGCCATAACCTCTCGGCGTGCTCGCCAGGTCTACTCGTAAACCAATTCGCCCGGTCCAATTTAGCTCACCTCCGGCGGCAGCCTGATTCCGACGGCGCATCAGCAACGCTTGTTGAGTCGCATCCTGGTAAATGAGAACCGGAGCGCCGTCTGGATCGAACATGATTTGACAATCATCCCCGACGACATGGATGGCTTGTCCTCGCCCGCCGGTGTCGATCCACACGCCATCGTCAACCCACTCACTCCGATTGAGGGTTGGTGCAAGATAACGGAGAGAATCTGTATTTCCATCCTGAAAGCAAAGATGAGGGGCATCATCCTCGTCTAATGCAAGATGCACGTTTGCCCCCATGTCACCGTCCAACATCGCGTCGGGGTGGCCCCATCCTGCAAGCATGACCGGCATTTGAAACCCAGCTTCAGTGAACCGGGTCATCCACAATTTACCTTCACTTCGATCATACCAAGCAACAACAGGAAACCCTTCACGGTCGCGAGCTTGACTCGTGAATAAACCGGTGCCCTCAGGATATGTCTCAGTCGCTTGCTCCCCAGGCATCTCAATGCCTCGAGATTGAATGACGAATGGGGATGCCCAATCAGATCTACTTGTCGGTTCGGCAACAGAGGCAAAGATGTATCTCAATTGACTCAATCCGTTCAAATAGCGGACATGATAAGCGATGCCTGGTCTCCCCTCCGCGTCGACGCTAATAGATGCCCAACGACCCGCATCTCCCGCCTCGTCAAGCCGAATCGTTTCCCAACCATATGTACCGTCATCGCGCTGCGTTCCAAGTCCATAATACAGCGTGCCTGGGTCCACACCATGATAGGCAACGTGAAGACGGCCCGTACCATCAACCGCAAGACTCGTATATCTCCCCACATCTGCCCCGGGCAATTCGACGCCACCACGAGGACCCGTTGGCCCACCTACGATGGGCGCGCCCATTGGCACGCCGTCAACCCACATCCAATCAATACCCTCGTCTTGATTGACTTTTCCGACGACCAAGTCTCCAAAGGTTTCTTCGTAAGCACTCACAAAAACAGTGTTTCCGTCGGTTGCAACAGACGCATAGCGACCAATTAGCCCCGTCTCGATCGGCGGTAATTCATCGCAATTGCAGTTCTGCTCAGGCACTTCACAGGTATATGGGTCAGGTGACAGTAAGTCTTCTGTTCTCTCATATCCTTCAGCACAGGGGTTATCGCAGTTGCCAATCAGGGATTGGCAGGTGTTAGTACGTTGACAACAAAAACTATTTTCATCGCAGGCATCGTCACAAGTAGGCAGACATGAACATATGCCTTCAGGCAGACAAAGCGCTTGACCGGAGGCACACGTGAACGCATCACAATCACTATGTTGATCGCAGTCCAAAAAACCGCATATCCCTTCCAAGCAGATATGGTTCGCTTCTGAACAATCCTGGTCCTCGATGCAATCAGACGCAATACCTCGATCAGCCATATCTCGGTCCTTACTAGCACTTTGGTCCTCACATCCAACGAGAAAGAACGCTCCTACCATCATAGAGACCATCAGCAGGTGATGCCGACGGCGTAGCCCGAGCACAAACAACAGCAGAAGCATCGCCAAGGTAGGAGGTCTCTCGGCTTGTCGACAACCACAACCATCAGCACTCCTTGCCTCGGGTGACGGCCTGCCAATCAACGCCTCAGACACAACCTCTACCTGGGTCTCTGCTTCGTTATTGGCTTCATCAGCGACGATGACGGAATAGGTCCCCTCCGAACTGAGGTTAAAAGTGAGGTCATCCGTAACGTCAATCCGTCCATCTGGACCAATGACATCCACCCTAAGTAGATCCTGAGGGGTGATCAGATCCTGAGCGATGATCTGTGCTCTGTCATCGATTCGAGACACCTCAACCTTAGGCTCAACATTATCGAGTAAAACGGGTAACTCGAACGGTGTGACGTCTAAACTTCGATAATCGCCAACTCGACGACCGCGGAACCGAATGGTGTGCCAACCTTGTAGGAGAAACTGAGGACTACGCACGCGAAGTTGTCCAGCGCGTTCAAAAGGAGACCACGCTAAACCATCAACCTGATAAGAGATCTCCATGTCGGACTGCGTGGTTCCACTATCCCAGACCGCGGTATCCACATCGACCCAAATACTCTTCCACGCATCGAGACCATAATGTGGCAAGGTCGTATAATCCGGCAAATATGACTCGATGATTTCGGCGCTGGTGTCAACGGCAGAGGTGAGCGCTTGCTCTTGGGTTCTCAGTCCGGTGAACACCGCCAACATCTCACCATCTTCAATCCCTGTGAATTGGGTGTTCTCCAAATCCAACTCAAACCCCAAAAATGCCGGTAACTCGATAGGCTCGACGAGGTCTGACAACAAGCCGCCAGCAAAGACGTTGATGAGCATAGGTAAGAGCGTGACCACGAGATCGTTGTTTCCGCGCAACAAATCCGTATTTTCCACGCGTAGAGAGCCAAGCGCCTGACTCAGGTCGCCCAACAAGGGAATGAGGGCATTGTCAGCGGTAAAGTCAATAGCCAAAGGTAAATCAATGTTGGTGTGCAATGAGGCGAAACGAACCCACCGGTCATCCATAAACACATGGAAGTCGAGCCAAAGCCCATCAATCCCAATGCTCAATAGCGGGTCGTCTACTGTCATCATGCCCATATCATCCACGGCAATCGTATTGGCCCCAAATGTCGATTTAGGGGGGTTTTGTGGAGAAATCGTAATTGCGACGGGTGCACGAGGATTACGGGCTAAATTAGCTAGATCCGGAAAGATGACCCCCAAAAGACTGGTGTTTAATTGACTTATCGTATCCCCGCCTACCTGAATACATAAACCTCCAGTGTTGTAGAAAGACCATAATAGGCGGTCCAAGGCAGAGCGGGTTAACCCAAAACCGAGTTGAAAACCCTCTTCTTCATTAACCATCCCCCCCCTCAGGAGTGCGCTTGGAGTTTGCTCTTCAATCTCTGTGGGCGGTACGGGCGGCACACACCGATTTCTCGGACTTCTAAATCCGGCGATCAGCCCTAAAGAAAGCCCGTCCTGCTCAACATTTACGAACGAGCCGGGGACCGCCAAGAGATCGAGTGGTGCATTTGGCGTCATGAGAAGGCTACCTAACAATTGCGCCAAATCGAGTTGACCTTCGATTCCAAGAGGGGCAATCACGCAGCCACCGTCAGCAGTCCGACAGATGCCTGCTTCACAGCTGTCTGCTGTATAATCTTGGCAGTCTGAGACCACCTCGCATGCCTTGCACGTGAATCCATCAAACAACGTAGCGAGCTGTTCGAACAAGAACCCATCAAGCAAATCTTGAATGGCATCAAAGATCAGGTCACCGATGAATGGCAGATTAATGACCCCATCAATTGCCGTGCACAGAAAGCTTAATCCGCCTCCTTCGCTCCGTAACCGAATGTTCAGATCAGACAACTCGTAAACTGGTTCGCTAGCTAAGTCGATATTGAGATATCGATTCGGTTCGGGAGTATCCAAGTTGATCGGTAACATCAACTCAAAGCCTTCGCCATTAACATTGATGCTGCAATCGACAATTGGATTAGCCGACAACGGAATTCTAACACCGAGCTCGCTAAACCTGACTGTAGCCTGAACCTCACTCGGCTCGGCCAGGCCCACACTCACCGACTCAATACCTAAATTGAGTAAGCATCCCCGCTGACCATCAGGACACACATCATCCTGACAAAAACCCCATCGTACGAGCCCAATAATGTCGCCCCCATCACCGGGAATACAGAAATCCAATCCTTCCGAAGGTAGAGCAGACGCCAAGATTGGCTCGAGGTTTTGCTCAAGAAAATCCAAACCAGATCGGGTGACTCGCACCTGTCCAGCAATTTCAATCTTGTCTTTCTCTTCGAAGGGGTCGATTGGCTGCAGTCCGGCGCAACCTCCCCCACAGCCTCCGCCACTCCCACAGCCAATCACCAGCCAAAGGATAATCAAAAACAAGGGTTCACTGCGTATTGAACGAAACACGCTCATAATCGACCTCACTCGCTTAGGCTGCCTAGGAGACATGCCAAGGTTCCATTCAAAATTTCTGACTCAATCGATAGCGGGGTGGAGATGACTTCTCATTACGCGCCTCGCCCGATTGCGTAGCTGAGTTAAGCAAAGGCAAAGTCACGCTTAATTTTCAAGAAGTTCTCGGGCTTTATCCAGTTGCTTTTTCGCCCCTTCCTTTACGGACTTCTTCATCAAGTTACCGAGCTTCGCCGGATCTTTGATGTATTGATGTTCCGCAAATCGTGTTCCCGAATAAAACCCTGCTGCGAAGACCGCCAGTACAATAAAAAGCCGAATAGCAATGCCCACTACAACTCTCCTTATCTCGAAACGGCCTCAGCGTAGCACAAGGAACCTAGACAACGCGCCCGTTTTCTGGCAGAAGTTTAAACCATGAGAATTTCTTACTTTATCCTTACCCAAATCTGGCTCATCTGTGCCACCGGTTCAGCCAGAGAGATGTACGACGCGGAGTCTATTCATAAACCGTCATGGACCACGACGATGCGGACATTGAAGAAAAGTGGATTTCAACTCAATCGAAATGAACCGATTGTTAACCGGGAATTGCGATCACTCCAGCTGCGAAAGGACAAACACTTTCCAAAAGTTAATGCACTGTCCCGAAAGATGAAGCACAAAGATTTATTGATGCACGAAACAGCATTATTCTTTGATGGACAATTTCTTAAGCTCGAACACATATTGGTCTTTCCCTCACAAACTAAGCGCCACCTCATGAAGTTGATAGAGGCAATCGAGAAGAATACTGTGGGGGCACCAGGTCTGATCTACCAAGCGGCATCGAGAGATCAAAGCGCACAGTGGACCTATCCAATCGAAGAAGGCGAGTTACGTATTACGGTTCTCATCGACGACATGGGCAGCGTCTTGAAGCTTGAGCGCCTTCACAGTGGGGCAGAAGCAACACTGGAACAATATCAGCGATATTTGCAATCTGAAGACACTCTTTAGATTAAGCGCTCGCGGCACTTATTTCTTTCTCTGCTTCTTTCGGGCAGACCGCGCTTGTTTGTTCTTTTTACGATTGTTCGATTTGTTTTTAGCGCTGCGCTGCGTATTCTTTCGCGCACCACTCGGAGTCCCAGGAGGCATATAGCCCTTGGGCAATCCAGGCAGCATGTCTTGAAGGTTTTGTCCGCCCATCCCGGGCATCCCAGGCATTCCGGGCATTCCGCCCATCCCAGGCATCCCGGGCATTCCGCCCATCCCGGGCATTCCGGGCATTCCACCACCGAAGGCGCCCATCAGATCACCCATGTCCATGCCTTTGAGCTTTTGCATCTGGGCAAACTGCTTAAACCCAGGAATCTTGCTCAGCAAATTGCCTCCGCCAGGCGCACCTAAGGCGCCCATGATTTGACGCATGGACTTAAATCGTTCGATTAAGTCGGTAACCTCTTTGGTAGGCATACCGGACCCCTTCGCGACACGTTCGGCACGGCGGGGTTGTGATTCAAATAATTCGGGCGATTTGCGCTCACTCTTAGTCATCGAAGAAATCATCGCCTCGATCTTTACCAGCGCCCCATCATCGACCTGTGCTCCCTCAGGAAGACCGCCCGAAAAGAAGGGCATCTTCTCAAAAATATCGCCGAGAGAGCCCATTTTCTTGATGGTTCGGATCTGCTCCAGAAAGTCCATCATGTCAAACTGACCTGAGAGCATCTTCTGGGCATCTTTTTCTGCCTGCTCTTCGTCAACAACCCGCTCAAAGTCTTGCATTAAGCCGACGATGTCACCAAAACCCATGATGCGGCTTGCGAGACCATCAGGTCTAAACTCTTCTAAGGCATCTAGTTCCTCACCCATACCGAGGAACTTAATTGGCTTATTGGTTACCGCCTTAATGCTCAACGCCGCTCCGCCACGTGCATCACCATCAAGTTTGGTCATGACAAAACCGCTCAAGCCAATCACATCATCGAATTGCTTGGCGGTACGTACAGCGTCTTGGCCGATCATCGCGTCAACAACCAACAGAACATTATCTGGCTGCGTCTTACTCTTTATTGCCTGCAATTCAGACATCAAGGCTTCATCAATCGCAAGACGCCCGGCCGTATCGAAGAGAACAACGTCTCTGCCCTGTCGTTTCGCTTCAGCCAACGCCGACTCACAAATCTCTGGCGGCGACGTATTTTCAAGGTGAAAAACCGGAACAGATAGACGTTCTCCAAGTACTTTTAATTGCTGAACAGCCGCTGGTCGATAAATATCCGCCGCAACGAGCATTGGCTTATGACCATCATCGATCAATTTCCGAGCAAGCTTACCGGTAGTCGTGGTTTTGCCCGCCCCTTGCAAGCCGATCATCATGATCGTCGATACACCTTTATCCAGCTTCAGTGACGTATCTACGGGACCCATTAACGCTTCAAGTTCATCCTGGCAAATCTTGATAAAATGATCTCCGGGTTGAACCTGGAGAGTTTTATCGCCCTTGCCAACCTTGACCTGGACCACCTCACCCACCGCTTTTTCTTTGACCGCAGCAATGAAGGAGCGAACAACTTTGAAATCGACATCAGCCTCAAGGAGGGACACCCGCATGTCGCGGAGTGCTTCGTCAATATTCTCAGCGGACAGTTCTCGTTTGCCCTGAAAGCGATTTTTTACGCTACGAAAGCCTTTACTAATTGTCTCAAGCATGGGTTCGCCTATTGTTAATGAAGTCGAGTGCCTATCTGCCTGCATTAAAGCAATATCAGCTTCAATGCATTCGCGAGGGTGCGACAATAATGACTAAGGGCAGCACAGTCAAGTCACACAGATGTGGGCGCACATTGCTTTCGAAGCTAAGGCGTGATTAGACTCACATTAGCTCTGACGTTGATCGGGATTAGTTATAGATATGAGACACGCGCCACCGGCTCTAGGTATCGACCTCGGCACGACCAATTCCGCTGCCGCAGTAATCTTCGATGACAAGGTCACCGTCGTAAGCGACGAACATGGCGCTCCAATTCATGCGTCCGCACTCGCCTTCACGGCTGAGGGTCGAGTTCTGGTTGGAAATCAGGCTCATGCTCAATCAGCTGACAGCCTCGTCTTATTCTCACTCAAACGTTTAATTGGGCTTCATCTGAACCGAAAGACTGAAAAGCAAGTCGGGAACCAATACCCATTTAAGGTCGTCGCGGGACCGAGAGAAGAGGTGTTCATAGAGGTGCATGGACAACGATACGCTGTCCCTGAGTTATGCGCCATGATTCTACGGTACCTGAAGGACCTAGCTGAGAGCACCCTGCAAATTGATCTCGAGCGAGCCGTCATTACTGTGCCGGCACATTTCACTGACACCCAAAGACAGATGACCCGCCTAGCCGCACAACTCGCGGGTCTAACAACACTCCGAATCATCAATGAGCCGACCGCTGCGGCACTCGGTTACGGTTTCGGTCGTGGAGAGCAAAAGCGAATCGCAGTCTACGACCTTGGGGGTGGCACATTCGACGTAACGATTTTAGACCTTGACGGCAACATCATAGAGGTCCTTGCCACCGGCGGAGACGGACATCTTGGTGGGGACGACTTCGACCTTGCGTTGCTGGACTTCATTCAAGACCAACTCGGCATTGATCAAAGACTTGAACGCTACAACCGCGAACAACTCTTACTCGCACGTCAAGCAAAGCATGATCTCACCGACAAGACGATCACCGCCATTCCAAATTCTCAATTCACTCATTCAGATGGAGAAACCCGGCTAACTCGATCGGCCGCGGGCACGGTTTGGGCTCCTTTAGTACAACGAACCTTCAAGGTCTGTGAGCAAGCCCTAAATGACAGCGGTGTATCAATTCAACAGATCGATCACGTAATCCTTGTAGGTGGAAGCACGAGAATGCCGTACGTCCGGACCGAAGTTGCCCGATTCTTCGGTCAACCACCGGTCTCAAACGTCAATCCGGATACGGTCGTTGCCGTCGGCGCCGCAACCCAAGCATACGCACTACTCGCCGCTGGCATCACAGAGCCTGAAGCCCTTCCTCTGCTTATTGACGTGCTGCCGCAAACACTGGGTATCGCTTCCGTGGGCGGAACAATGGAGCGCGTAATCGAGAAAAATAGCGTCGTCCCGGTCAATGTGAGGCGTACATTCTCTACCACG
>JBMYRY010000045.1:0-10556 GCA_049602795.1 Bradymonadia bacterium | reverse complement strand
GATCTTAAAGGACGCATCCAGAATGGCGAGTAGCTGATCCGGAGTGCTTTGCACAATGGCGAGTGCCTCAGCTTTAGAAATCGGCACACCGGCGAGCACGCCATCGGCTAGCCTTTGCCAATCTAAAGGTGCGATTTCAACCGCCGTCCCATCACGCTCCCCTCGATTAATGCCCACACGCTCGGTTTGCTGCGCCGCTTTACCCGGAAAAATTTCCAGTGTCATCCTGAACCTCCCGCTACCGAAGTAGTCCTCGTTAAGACGAGTTTTTGCTCGCCCACCCAAACAGCTTGATGCATTTAACTTTAGCCCTCAAGGACCACTTACCATCCGCACAAGAAGTGTCAAGCGGTTATCAATAGACACTCATGATTTTACTGAATCAATGTGGAACGCCTCGTGGCTTTACGGACGGTCTATTCATGATGAATTGGAGGGAATATGAGCACGCACACCAATTGGTCTCGGTCGAGAAGAATAAAATGGGTAAGCGATTCTAATGGTCAGAGTCTACCGGAGGACATGATACCAGAGCGCAAGCGGACTATATCCATTAGATGTGCCTACGGCTGCTTCAAATGCACGAGCGTTGTAGCGAATACTCTTCCCATTACGACTACCAGTATAGCCGCCCATAAAGCGTTCACTCCATACGCCGGCCGGGTCATTGACATAGTACCCCGTACTGTCATACCCAAGAACAACCGCGACGTGTCCGGATGATGTGAAATATCCATGGATGATGACTGGGTGACCTCGGTCTAGTTCCGATTTCAGACCCGCAAAAGTACCATTTGTTACCGCTCTCAGGCGCTTAGGGGTACCCATTCGCCGTGCATAGATGTTGAACAACTCTGCTAGACCGGCGGGTGACTGTGCCATTCGACGACCGTAGGCGGCCGTAAGGTCGTCGGGTACACCGGTCCATCCAAGATAAGCCAAGACCATAGCTACAGCTGTGTTTTGGCACGTAGCACTAGGGCTTAAGGCATTATCAAACTGATAGAAAAACGGAACTTCGTCGCGTTGTCCAGTCACTCCATTGGTCGGTTCACCGGCGGAAGCGTCAAGAACCTGAACGGACTTAGATACTACATTGAGTGCAATACCGTTTTCATCCAATGCCTTCGCCACAATGGTGCGAAGTCCGGGTTGAGAGAAGCGATAACTGATCATGTAATCACCGGGCGTGTCACTCTCACCGAGTGAATATCCATCCGAGAAGTATTCGACTTTAGCCACAGACCCGTCCACTTCGACGGCCAATTCACAGGGGTTGTCACATCGATCGTCAACTTTCAATCGAAGGGTCGGTAATCCTTCGCTCTCGATTACAGAGGGCTGCTCGCCATCGACTGCGATATACGTGTTCGCGGATGCACGTTGAAGGACCGAACCAGCCGTACTCAACACACGTGCCTCAATGGACAACATGCCTGTTAGGTCCGAAGGCAATGTATGGTCATAGTCTGACCACCAGTTCAAACTCGTACCAACACTCTCTCCATTGACCACATACTCAACACCGCCCGTTAATTCATCAGTGACGCCGGACACCGACACGGTACACGGCGATACGCAGGTTGCGTCTACGGCGATCTCCAAGCTACTCGTCTTGGCGGCAAGGTTAGGTCCCTCTGCCTCCAGTCGCTCATCAACGCCCAAGTCGTTCGCGCATGCCACCAGCAAAATACCAACGAGGATATATCCGGATTCTTTCATAAGCATTCTCTATTCTCCCTTTTAGCCTTCGCTAAGATGGAACCACGTGAACACGTCCGACCTGTTCACACTGCATGGGTGGTTTGCACAAGGCGGGCCAAGTTTGACCAACATGCACACATTCGACACAAGCATTCGATTATATTAAACAAAATCCGGATTACGCATAATGCCGGGTGCAAAGAAGCCGTCGTCTCTCACAATTTCGCGCCACTGACAGCACACAATGGACGGATCGTGTGACATCAACGTCACGACGAATGCACTCAGCGCATCCGACAAACGGATGCCCTTGGTGTCTGATATCCATGCGTAAAATTTGAATCGCCCGCTATTCGCTGGTGTTGTGATGTGCAACAGCTTATCGTCTGTACGATTGTCTTGAGGGAGACAGAGTCGGTGATGACGCGCCTTATATTCCTATGTTGCTTTGGTTTCGTACTCGCTACGATACAAGGCTCCATTGAATGGCTTTGCCTGGACCACGCGTCTGAGGCATTAACACTCGGCAGCTTCATCACCGCGACGGCGCTCTCCCTCGTGACCGGGCTCCATTTCGGCGCGATCTTTGCGATGCTTTATGTCTGGAGCCCCAAGCAGTGGCTCAAAACGCTTCTATCTTATCTTCGTCTATCGAAGATCGATACGAGCAGGACTCATAGGCTTACCGGATACTGGTTGGCTCTCCTCATTGCGTGTGGTCTCGCTGGTCTCGTAAATTGGTTCTCTACCCACATTTCTCATCAATTCATTCGCATTGATCTCGCCCGAGGATTTGCAACCCTTTCAGGCGTCGCTAGCATGCTGCTCTGCTTGTTTGTTTTTTCAAAAAGCCAAACAACATTCGAGCGGATATTGGCGAAACTTGCGCCAAAAGGCACCCTTCTCGGCTTGCCCTTGATCATAATTCCACTCTCGGTAAGCGTATTAGCCTGCATCCTTATTCTGACCTACGTCACGACGATTGACCTGAGTCGATGGTCCATTGAACGTTTCGAAGCATTAGGACGACTTGGAATCATGCTCATCATCGCATTGGGATGGTACGAAGACACGATCGTGCGTTGCAATCGCTACCTCATCACCCTCGGTCTTGTGCTAGGTCTCAGCAGCTTCTCGATTCTATGGCAAGCTGACAACTGGGGAGAAATTCACCATCACCCCAGTGCAGAACAGAGTATGGGGTATTTGGGGTTATCGCTCCTCCGCCACTATGCAGATCGTGATGGAGACGGGCATGCGGGTGCTTTCGGGGGGCGAGATTGCGATGATCGTAATGCCCGTGTCGGACCCCACGCCATCGAAATTCCTGGTGACGGCATTGACAACAATTGTCGGGACGGAGATGCGGCGCCCACATCAAAATTGAAGCAAGGTCCACCGACCCCCCGCGCCACAGCAGATGCTGAGACACCTCAATTTAACGTCGTATTTGTCCTGATAGACACCGTCCGGGCAAGTCATTTGAGTTTATACGGATATCATCGAGCAACCTCACCGAATTTAGATCGCTGGGCAACGCAGGCGACAGTATTTGAACGGGCCTATGCCCAAGCACCCAATACGCCCCGTTCTATCCCTTCAATACTCACCGGCAGATATCCATCACGCATCCACTGGCAAAATGTATTCAGCAACTACAGCCAGCCAAAACTAGACCAAGACAATCTGCTAGATGCCTTTAAATCCAGAGGCTGGCAGACAGAAGGCATCAGCGCACACTGGTATTTTGAAAAGGTACCCCAACTGAAGCAGTGGGCGACTCAATGGGATAACCGTGGCTTTATGGATGTCACCGAAAGCTATACGCAAATTACAAGCCCGGAGATTACCAAACGTACGGTTCAGCGACTCAATGAGCTCAGTAAAGACTCTGCCCCATTCTTTCTGTTCACCCATTATTTTGACCCGCACAGCCAGTATCACAACCACCGAGAGTACGTCTCGTTCAAGGCGGAGTCGAGCGCGGATTACTACGATACGGAACTCACTTTCACCGACCATCACTTGGCCCCTTTACTCAAACGTCTCGATGCGTCGGACCTAGTACACAACACCATCGTCATCATCACCAGCGATCACGGTGAAGCATTTGGTGAACACGGCTACGAATTCCATGGTCGAACCCTGTTCGAAGAAGAGATCCGTACACCATTGATCATCCGCCATCCGAATATTGCGCCCCGACGCATCTCAAGCCCAGTGGGTCTAGTAGACCTCTTTGCAACCATTGATCATATGCAAGGCGGTGCCGAACGCCGTGGAGACGGACACAGTTTAGTACCCCTCATGCAAGGTGATACCATGCGTCGTCCAGCGGCAGTGTTTTCGGAGCAATTACCCTACCCCTCATTCAAGGAATATTTGGTCGCGGGTATCGGAACCGATGGATCAACGAAAGTGATCTATGACCTCACGGGAAATCGCCGCTTGGTATTTGACCTCAAAACGGATCATGGTGAGCAAAGCCCATTAAGCCAACCCAGTAATGACAGGCAATCACGTTTAGACAGAGCAACCTCACAATTCATTGAGGTACGGTAATGGGTACAGAATACGTGATGCCTCAAACGTCTTACGAAGGAGTTCTCGTCAATGTCCAAACATAGGGCGTCGGGCTCTCCTCATACGCAGGAAACCCGAGCAATGAAGACTGCCCGACTCGACGAGGCTTGCCAATCTTTGGCACTGCTCGCCGACGAGATGGTGGTATTACTCAGTACACATAATGAACTCAACTGGGCCCAGGTCTATGCGAACTTTGCTCGAAAATTAAGACAGGCGAAAACAGATAAATATCGCCTCGACGCAGTGCACTATATTTTCGGCATTTACGGCGGCATGGGCAGTTGGAACGACTTTTATCTCCAAGCATTAGGTGAAGCTGAAGAGCGGCGTTCATCGCTCGGGCACCACATCTATGCTCGAGCAAAAGACTTGGAAACCGACATTCGAACCGGGATTCAAGAGCCTACGCCCTGGTCTAGGGTGATCAATTGGCTTCGCAAAGAAACCTGACATCAGTGCCAAAGAACCAACTCACCGACATCGATTCAGCAAAACGTGAAAGAACCAACGTATTAGAATTCGCACCATAAGAAATGTGGTGCGACGTACGACCGATAAACAGCTTCACCCCCTGATTGAGCGGCAAAATAGGGTAATAATCCGCAAAAATTTGTGGCCAAACTGCCGACATGTGGTAATTAGCGCCTCTACGGTTAACGGGGAGTAATAAAGATGAAATATCTGTCTTATCTATTTTTGCTAGTTTTAACACTCACCAGCTTCGGATGTTCTGATGACAGCGCACCTGTTGAAATGGTGGTTCTGCCCGATGCGGGTCGTCCATCCGGCTGTGGAACGATGCCTGCCTGCGCCGCCGGAGACATCTGTCGAAACGGTATGTGCGTGCCCAATGTGCAGACGTGCGATCCGGCGTGCCCAGTAGGACAAACCTGTGATCGCGAAACCCTCACCTGCCGAACCGAAGAAGATGGCGCCTGTACGAGCGACGGCGATTGTGCCGTAGGCTTTTGCGTTGGCGGACGATGCCAAGACGTGGACTGTGTTGAGGACAACAACTGTAAAGAAGACGAGTACTGCGAAGACAATCGCTGCCTACCTGCCGTTACCGCCTGTGCAGACGGAGACGGGGACGGCTACGGTGTAGGCCCGGACTGCTTAGGCATCGATTGCGATGACACGCGTGCCGACGTCAATCCTGGTGTTCGAGAAAATGGTCAGCTCCTCTGCGATGATGATATCGACCATGACTGCGATGGTACGCCTGCTGTGTGCGGAGACACGGATGGTGATAACGATGGCGTCACAGTTCGCGCGGGCGACTGCGATGACCGCGATCCTGAAGTCAACCCGGAGCGACCCGAGCTTCCATACAACGGTAAGGACGACGATTGTGATCCAAGCACCAGCGACACTGATGTAGATAGTGACGGTTTCCCAGGCAATGCGGATGGGACGGGTGAAGACTGCGATGACACGAATCCCAACATTTTTCCAGGAGCGGACGATATTCCCGGTGACATGATCGACCAAGACTGTGATGGGATGGACCGCGAGCCTCAAGCTGGCGATGTAGACATGGACGGCTTCAGCGAGCAAGAAGGTGACTGCAACGACAACGACGAAACCATCAACCCAGGTATGATGGAAGTGCCGTACAACGGCAAAGACGACGACTGCGACCTTGCAACCCTCGACAATGACCTCGATATGGATGGTTTCTTCTTCCCTGAAGACTGTGACGACAGCAACCGCGCCATTAATCCGGATATCGAGGAAATCTACTACAATGGTCTTAATGATGACTGCGACGACACCACTGTCGACGACGACGCTGATGGCGATGGGTTCGCTTTTGGCGAAAACGGCACAGACTGTAATGATCAATCGGCGGCGGTCAATCCTCAGGCAATGGAAGTCCCCTACAATGGTGAGGATGATGACTGTAACCCAGACACCAAGGATGATGACCTCGATAACGATGGATTCCCGAACGAGACCGACTGTGACGATGACGACCCCAATGTGAATCCAGACATCGTGGAAAACGCCGAACTCAATTGCGATGACATGATCGACAACGATTGTCGTGGTGGCGACGTTGAATGTGACATGGGGGCCATGGATACGGACATGGACGGCGTGCCTGACGATCAGGACTGTGAACCCATGAATGCTGACATTCCTGGTCCACTCGAGATTGTAAATAACGGTCTAGACGATGACTGTGATCCGGAAACCTTAGATGCGTGCGAAGATGATGTCTTTGACGTAGAAGCGCCGAATGACAGCTTCATGGAGGCAACACCGGTTTCGGACGGTAACACTCGAGCTGCGCAGTATGGTGGGCTTGAGTACTGCACGAATGACCGCGACTGGTACAAGATCGACGTCCCTCAGGGCTCCGGTTTAGAGGTTGACCTATTCTTCGAGCACACCGGTAATGAGACCGACCTAGACGTCCGGCTCTATCGCATGGAGGGTGAGGAACTCAACTTCATCGATTCAGGTTTTACGCTCAACGATAATGAAACGGTCTACCTGCGACGAGCAGATGCTGATGCCACCTACTACATCGAAGTCTTTAGCTTTTTCACCAATGCCCGGGTCTCGTACTCCATGAGTGTGAACGTATTCAACGACTGTGTGGATGACTTCGAAGGGTTTACGCGTGGCGAGCATAACGACACGCTCGATGAAGCCGGTGCGCTTCCCGAAGGTCGCGAAGTCATGCAGATTTGTGATTTTGATGACGACTACTACAGCTTCGTATTGGAGACTGAGCAAACAGTTCGGTTTGATCTCATTTTCAAGGATGCGGACGGTGACCTAGACATGGCGCTCTTTGATTCAGAGGGCGTCCGAATTGTCAGTTCAGTATCCGGGTCTGACAATGAGGTGATCGAACGAGAACTACAACCCGGTAGATATACCCTCCGCGTGTACGGCTACACTGATGCCCAAAATAGCTACCGGCTATTTAGAACCAGCGGTGTGACCAACACCATCACCTATCAGCTTGATGGAGATGGTTTGGCAATTCCTGATTATAGCAACGGCATGCCTGGTACGCTGAGCGTAGATGTCCCTATTGCCGCCCCGGCGGGCAGCTTGATTCGCGTGCTTACGATTCGGCTGATGGACCTTGACCATGACTATCTCACCGACCTTCGATTGACAGGTCAGTGGAATGGATTAGACGTCGTGTCTTTGTGGAATCAACTCGGAGCGAGCAATGGCGGTGATGGCGGTTTTGACGATGACTTCTCTGACCTCATTGGCAGTCGGGACATTGTCTTTAGAGACCGGGCCTATCAAGAGTTCTCCGGTCTACCTGCGGATGGTGTCTTCACGCTCTTTATCGAAGACTTGATTGCCCTGGATACAGGCACCCTTCAAGAGCTTGAAATCGAGGTTGAATACCTCGTCCCTTAATCTCTGCACTAAACGCCGCCCACACGCTGACGTGGGTGGCGTTTACTTCTGCGCCCCACACGATCGTCCCGCCCATTGATTCGATGATGTTGGACCAAATCCACCCACTTGCATCAATGCAGATTACGTCCATCAACCCGACGGTAGCCTCGCCCCTCCATGCAAGGACGGCATTCGATAACCCCAATAGAATGTACCTGATTTTCCCGCTGACCCATCACCCGAGTGCATCTATGGAGACGCACTCTGTCGCTACTCTCGACGCGCGAACTCCCGTTGTATGACCTTTTTGGCGGCCGTGAAGATAAGACCCCCCTTCACCTTTTCAGCTTCGCCACTTTCTGCCGTACCGGCGATTCTCAAAATAAGGTTACCGTCAGCATCAAAAACAGTGATGCGTACAAGGACAGTACACCCCTTTTCAAGGTGTAGTTTTGCGCCCACGCCAATGGAGACATACGCTGGATAGCTCGCACCGTGGGCCTTCGCGGCAGCGATCAGTGGTTTAACATCATCACGATCCACCCCCTTGGCATGAAAGCTTGGACCTGGGGCATCTAAGTAGCGTGACACACCGGTCTTTTCAAAGTCATCCTCCATGGCTAAATGGACAAAATACAGCGGTGGATAAAGGATGTAGAGTGGTGCCCACCCCCACGACGGTCCACTGTTTTTTTGCTCAAAGGTTTTTCGCAGTTCTTTGATGAGGTCTTTATCCGTCTCTTCATTCTCCATCTTTAAAATCGCATCGCGTCGATACCGTAAATGAAGTCCAAGTTGAGTTCGAAAGGCTGCTTGAATCTCGGAAACGACCGCTTGTCCCGCCTGTTGAAGCAGATCCGACGACAGAATCGCCTTATCCATGACTTGCGCCGCTTCATCGCTCGATAAATCGTCGTCAGACAGAATCAAAACCACGCTTGAATGTACCAAGAGGGCTTCCGTTTTTGTCTCTGGGTTTAGGCGATCGGCGCGCAGAAATTCATTGGTATTACAACCCGTGAGCCAAAGAACTACGCTCATCAGCAAGAGGGTAATGTGAATACGTACGCGCATGAACACTCCTAGTTCCAGTAAGTGGTTTCGTTTCTAAGCCGTTTGCAGTAGCGATTTCAAGCCTTGGCTGCCAGATCACCCCCAAAAATGAAGCGTATGAAATGACATCACCTGATGCGTGTGCGTCACCACACACCACCCCATATCTAGAGTTGAATCTCCTGGCGTTGAATTGAAACAAGGATTTAATCGACGTGAAGGAGCACTTGTCTTGGGGATACCTTGTGCGCAATTTTTTGGGTGGTGCGGCACAAAGCCCTGTCATTGAAACTCAAGTACGGTACATAGAGAGTCCCATAGGAAAGGAGCTGTGCTGTGGTACTTGAAGGCAATAGCCGAAAGATGAAAACGGTCCTTGATGACACCATTGACTATACCCTTCGGCTTGGCGAAGAAGAAGTTGGGCTCAATGCATTTTTGGGCAAGACCATTCGCCTCTCATTTTTAGGTGAAATCAATTGCATCAAGTGTGGACGGCTGACGAAAAAGTCCTTTGCGCAGGGGTTTTGCTATCCCTGTATGACGAATGCTCCAGAAAACTCGGAGTGCATCATCCGCCCAGAGTTGTGCCGAGGGCACTTGGGGGAGGGACGAGACCCCGAATGGGAGCAGATTCATCATGTGTGTGAACACGTGGTGTATTTAGCCGCCTCCTCGGTACTAAAGGTCGGTGTAACCCGGGGACAGCAAGTGCCAACGCGCTTTATTGACCAAGGAGCAAGCGCCGTCAAAATCATTGCCCGAACCCCGCATCGCTGTGCCGCTGGTGAGATTGAAGTGGCGCTCAAAGAAGGGTTTACGGACCGGACAAGCTGGCAAAAGATGCTCAAAAATGACGTGATTGATGACCCGGATTGGGATGAAGCATTCGATTTTGCCGAACAGCTCGTTCCCTTTATGCAGCAAGAATATCTGGTGGATGACGAACCCGTCATCACCTTGAACTATCCAGTGCTGAACTACCCCGAAAAAGTAAAAAGCCTTGGGTTTGATAAGGCGCCCATCATTGAAGGCACGCTCTTAGGCATTAAAGGTCAATACCTCTTATTGGATGATAATCGGGTGCTTAATATCCGTAAACATAACGGCTACAAGATCCGATTTGAGGGGTAGTCTAGCAAGCTTTCTCATAAACAAACTCGCTTCTATTAGAATGCAATCCGAGATTGATGGCTGACACTCGGCATACAGGATTATTGGAGGGTAATCGTCACCTGCCCGGCTCCTGTGTTACCGACAGTACTTGTTGGATTGACGCCTTGATTGTAAGACCCGCCGCCCCCACCTCGATTATGGTCATCGCCACCACCGCCACTCGCTCGCCCTGGACCTCCGGAATAGCCACCACCACCACCGGGCGCCCAAATGACACCGCCACCGCCGCCAAATCCTCCGGGTGTCCCAGAAGCATAAGAACCCGAGGCGATTCCACCCTCAGCACCATTTGCCCAAGATTGTCCTCCTCCCCCAGCGTTACCCCCGCTCGAAAATGCGTTCGAACCATTTTCTAAGAAGCCTCCGCCACCTGCACCACCCCACGATCCACTACTCGAACCGCCTTCACCGTTCGTACTCGAACCATTACCAGTACTTGATGCATTGCTGGTCGTCGAAATCGAAGCATCATTGCCAGCGCCGTTATCCCCACCTCCACCACCACCACCGGCAATAATGAGTGGTGTATCATCTGCAAAGACCACAAACGATCCACCACCACCGCTGCAATAGTCACCTGAACACGTGCCCCTCTGACCGACGAGTACCTGCAACACGTCGCCTTTCGCAAAAGTAAACGTTCCTGACATGATAGCCCCTCG
>JBMYRY010000044.1:0-10891 GCA_049602795.1 Bradymonadia bacterium | reverse complement strand
GTTGGACAAACGTCACACGAATCACCAACGCCGTCTTGGTCCGCATCTGATTGGGTAGGATTCCATAAGTAGCGACAATTATCACACTGATTGCCATGTCCATCATCATCGCTATCATTCTGGAGTCGATTAAATTCCAATGGACAATTATCACAGGCATCGCCAAGCCCATCCTCGTCTCTATCCAGCTGCTCCGGATTGGCGATGAGAGGACAGTTGTCGACATCGTTAAAGACCCCGTCAAGGTCATCATCACATTCGCCCGTGACCTCACACTCAGGGATGGGTATTGATCTGTCCAGGGACTGTGTGGCATCCACTGCGACGTCAGCGTCAGGCAGTTGAGCGTCGGGGGTCATACCTGCATCCACTAGACCGGCATCCACTCCAATGAATGAATCGACATTGGAAGACTCGATGCACTCCCTAAACTTTCCTGGCAGGAGAGCAACGGTTGCGCATTCATTATCTCCATCCAAAAAAGTAATTCGGTCATTCGCGTCGGCATTGATACGACCATCCGTTAGTGCAAAGAGGCATCCTTCTGCATTACGACATGCCATGTCGGGCGTGAGTACCTGGCATTGAAGCACCTCTGAGCCAACAAAGAAGGTCGCACCCGTGAAATTAGTGAGCTGAAATCCGTGTCCTTGGCTCTGAGTGGGGTCTGGCACCCAGCCATCTCGGTAATGCAGGGTAGACCAGCCGATTGTCCGACCGACTTTCCACACAAAACATCCCCTGAGCTCGTTCAAGAGAGGCAGCCCCGCACTGGGCGCGCAGCGATTATATTGCTCGGGGGGGCCAACGACCGTTTCCACACAGGGCTGAATGTCAACGCTTACCCGACTCGTAGGTGCTTCCTCCTGACATCCAAGCAGAACACAGAGCGGTAACGCATACCGAAACACCAAGAGTGAATGAAGAGATGGGACTCTCACCGACGAAACCTCCGATCCGAGTTTACCAGTAATCTGGAATTGTCCAACAAGAATATCTCGTGACCTAGCCTGTTCGGAGTCGGCTTGTTCTCTCGCAGAACTTCTTCATCATTACAGCGGAGCTATCTCTTTGGTGCATTCATATACAGCGGCTCCACCGATTGCGTACACTCGGTTTAGAAGACGTTCGACTCGATGATCATGTCAAGATGTCGCTGACGTTCATCCATGGTTGGTCGCATGGTGTTTCATAAAAGGATGCTCATCACCATGATGGGCATCTCAAGTTAACTTTCAGTCAAGCGGGATGAGTGTTGTTGCCTACATTTGAAATGTCAGTCATACGACTGTGGGGCATGAGAGCAATATGGCTGAGCTGAATGACCTCAACTCACAACACAACGGTGCACTCAGGGCATTTTCCCCGGAGCTGAACTGATGCTTGTTGCACGGCCTTCGCCCATGGACCTTCGAGCACGGCAGTGTTCGTAATATTGTCGGGGAGGCATGTCAATTGTCCGCAGTCGTCGCACGAGAAGTGCGGGTGGTGATGAATGTCTTCTTGTTCCGTCTGAAGGACATACCGGTCAATACCATCAACGCGGCTCACCACTGGCGCGATGCCCGACTCACGCAGCTTGACCAAATTTCGATAAATCGTTGCCGGATCCCAGTCCATACTACCGAGCTTCTCCAGGACTTCGCTATGCGACATCGGCCTATCGCTGGCAGCTAGGATTCGCATTACCGCTACCCGTGGTGCCGTTGCGCGCAAGTTGCGCTCGGTAAGGATCGAGCGTGCCTCCGTTTTTGAAAGTCCCATGGTCTCCTCGTACGCAATTGTCTTAGACATCGTGTCACGTTGAATACCGGAATGGTACGTATTGTCACGAGAAAATACAACAGTAAGCGACTTGTTTTAGCAAGCAGCTTGCAAAAGTCTTGATTTCCATCGTATCTTGGCGTATCTGTCTGTCCGGAGTTAATCATCCCCATCAACCTTACAGGTCTTTATGGGACTAAATTTAAAAAGAGGAATAACAAATGAAGTTTTCAACAATTACCTTTCTTGGCCTGTGCTTGGTCGCTACTCTGACGGCGTGTGGCGATGACCACGGACACGACCACGATCATCATGGACACGACCATGAGAATGAAGTGATGACAACGGTAAATCTCACTTTCTCGCCAGCATCCGGCGGTGATAATCTGGTGTTTACTTGGCGTGATGCAGACGGAACCGCGAATCCGGTCATCGATGACATCACGCTCGCGGAAGGGGAAACGTACACCCTCGACATTCAAATTCTCAATGAACTTGAGGATCCTGCCGAGGACGTGACTGCTGAGTTGCAAGATGAGCTAGACGAGCATCAATTCTTTATCACAGGCAGTGCGGTTTCTGGACCGGCGAGCGATTCGGACATGGCATTGATGACACACGCATACGCAGATGTAGACGGCAGTGGAAACCCAGTCGGTCTCGCGAATACGATCGAAACCATCGCAGCTGGCACTGGTGGGTTGAAGATTAGCCTGCGACACATGCCGCCTGTTAACGACATGCCAGTTAAAACGGCAGACCTTGCGGATCTAGTCAAAGCGGGTGACCTGTCCTCTTTGCCAGGGAATTTTGACATCCAAGTCGAATTTAATGTAACAGTCCAGTGATGATTAGCGCCTATACAAAATGGCTCATCCCCATGAGCATGATATGCATAGGCGCCTTGTTTTCCCCGCTTTCAGCCTCGCCGCTCTCCGAGCAAGTCACTACGTTACGTGCGGAAATCGACGTCCTTGCGAACCGCCTCGAGCGTGGTCGGATTGCCGTGCGCGATGAACTCGCGAGTCTACGCGCTGAGCGCGCTGAGCTGCAACGACAGGTCCGGCTCGAAAAAGTTCGAAGAGAAACCTTAACTCGGCTTCTCGAAGAGCGGACGAAGAGCCTTGATGACCAAGAAACCCAAATGTTGGCCCATTTGCCGGCCATTCAACGAGCGATTGAATACGCCAAAGCGTACGTGCAGGCAACAATGCCATTTAAGCGCGAGGAACGGCTCCGAGTGCTCGAAAAGATTGAAAAAGACTTGACCTTGACGCACCCGGATTTAGGAGCAGCGTTGACTCGTTTATGGCGATTTGTGGAGGAAGAGGAAGCCATGTCTCAGGAGGTCGGGATTGCTGAGCACGTGATTGAGCTTGACGGCAAACGTGTGCTAGCCGATGTGGCACGAATTGGGATGGCGCTGATGTACTTCCGATTGCCTAGCGGCGATTTGGGCTGGGTCCAGCAAACATCCACGGGATGGCGTTTCGAAAAAGTATCGGCATCGGGTCCGCGGGCTGCCATCTCTTCGGTTTTTGAGGCTTTTGATCAAAAGCGTTTCTTAGGTTTTCAGCAGTTACTGATCTCAACTCAGATGCCGACCTCATCTGATCGGGGACTAAAGTGATTAGGTCTTACTTTTCATGGACGAGCGCCTCTGAGAGGTGGGTTAGCGCTGTATGCTGCCTGCTTCTGGTGATGTTATTTAGCGCGACTCACGCTCAGGATGGCGCATCACTCGATGATGCTTATCGCGCAGAACTTTCGCGTTTAGACACAGAAAAAAACGCAATCAAAGACGCGATTGAGCGCAATCGAGTTGAAGGAAAGAAGACGAAGAATACCCTAGGCAGTGAGATTGAAGCGCTATCTCGTGAGTTGACTCGGCTTAGGGCCGAGAATAATTCGAGCGAAATGCAGCTTCCCCATGTGAGCCGTTTGCATTCTCTCGAGAGTCAAGAGCGACATATTGATCGTCGCTCCCGTCAAATTGAGACCTGGCTCGAAATGCACGGTCTTCAGCCAACAGCGGGACCAGGCAAGACGCCGACACCGGACGGACGTCACGAGCATCCGCCTCTTGACCGAATGATCCAATCAGCACTTGAACATGTTCAGGAACATGGTCAACTTTGGGTGAAGACCAACCAAGAGTATTTTCGGTCCGATGGTACATCCACAGAAGGACCGGTACTTCGCATCGCCGAAGTGGGGGCAATGGCCATTGAACCTGACTTTAATGCGCTAACGCTGGCATCCGATGGATCCCTCCGTGTTGTTCAGGATGACGGAAAGAAGAACGTGAACCACGGCAGCATGCGAACCGTCAACGTTCTACTCTTCGATCCTGCTGAGCCTCGGGTGCTTAAAGGCGGTGCATCGTCTTGGCGTGATTGGCTCAATCGGGGCGGTGCAGTCATGTGGGTGATTGCAGCCCTTGCACTTATTGCCCTTCTTGTGTTGCTCGAACGTTTGATCGCCTTTGTTAGATTTTCAAGAACTCTGGGGAGAATCGAAGGAAATGGGGGCGCGGTTGATGATTTGCTTGGCAAACGCCTTCTTCGCGCGGTCGCGGTAGTAAAAACTGGTGAGGGTACAGCAGAAAAGCTCGAAACTGAGGCAGCTGAGGCGTTGATTCAAACGCAGCCTTATGTTCGTCAGGCTCTCTCGTTTCTCGCGGTGGTTGCCTCAGTAGCGCCTCTGCTTGGTCTATTGGGTACTGTAACCGGGATGATCGGGACCTTTGGCTTGATCACCGAACATGGTACGGGCGATGCACGCCTATTATCCGGTGGGATCTCTGAAGCATTATTGACAACTCAGTTTGGGTTGATGGTCTCTATACCAGCCTTGTTGGCTCACAGTATTGCCCATCGCATTGGAGATATGATTCTAAAGCGCGTCGAGCGAGCGGCACTTGAGCAACTTAATCGGCGCTTTCCTTACGCCACCATGAGTCAATCGAGCAATGTGGGGCCAGTCGATGTGGAGAGCGCTTAATGAGTGATGCGATGTGGGTCTTTGAGCAAGGCGATTGGGTCAGTCAGGTACTTGCGATGGTCAGTGCGCTCCTTTGGTCTGCTCTCATCTTGCGTGCATGGGCATTGCGCGCGCCTAAGACCCCCAAAGTGGACACAGTTCTCGGACGGTTCGAGGGTGAGGCAAGAGGGCTCAGCAATCAGCCTAGGCGCTTGGACAACCTTGCAAAACGGACAAGAGAGGAACTTGCGTCATTGCGAGGGCTCATCAGTACATTGGTTACTATTGCTCCCTTGCTTGGGCTCTTGGGCACAGTGATTGGTATGGTTCAGATGTTTAGTTCCATGAGTCACAGCATCACGGAAGGTGGGCAAGACTCCATCGCCGGCGGGATCTCAACTGCCTTGGTAACCACTCAATTGGGTCTCATCATCGCCGTGCCAGGACTGTTTGTTGCCCACTTGCTTAATCGCATGCAATTACGACGAGAAAATGATCTTGATGAGCGGCTGCACGTATTGAAACGGACGAGCTCATGAAGTTAAGATCGGTCATGCAACAGGCGCCGAAGACAGAGGAACCAAATGTTGCTCCGTTGATCGATATTGTATTCATTTTGTTAATCTTCTTCGTGGTGACGAGCACGTTTACTCGTGATTTGGGTCTTTCGGTTGAACGTCCAAGTGCTGGGAGCGCGACGGCAGTGCCCGCACAAGTCACGCGAGTAGTGGTTGGTCGAGGTGGTGAAATCGCCGTGGATGGACGCCCGACGAGCGAATGGCGTTTGAGCGCAGAAATTCAGGACAAATTGGCCACATCAGTTGAGAAGTCAATCCTCATCATTGCAGATAAGGCAGTGTCGGCAGAGACGCTCGTAGAGGTCATGGATATGTGTCGTCAGGGCGGTGCGATCAGTATTGCGGTCGCTGCAGAAGCAATATGAACACGATTCGTCGAGTCATTGCGTTGAGCGTCGGCGTCGCGCTTACGCTCCTTCAATTTACGGCCGTAGGCATGCTTAACCAGGATCGGATTCAAGAAAATCGGGCAGCCGCCGTCAAGCTGAGTGCTGCGCCGGTGATCGTCGAGCCCATTCCAAATCGAAAGGAAGTTCCGGTTGTTAAGGACCGTAGCCCGTTAGCCACCAAGCCCCCTAAAAAACTTCAACAATCTGCAATTAAACCATCGGCAATCAGGGCATTTGCCCCGCCGTCGGGCGGCGTGCAGCTTAGTGGCGTACTTGCGAGTTTGGGAACGGTATCCCTTGGTGAATTTGAAGGCGG
Source organism: Bradymonadia bacterium (assembly GCA_049602795.1). Taxonomy (GTDB): domain Bacteria; phylum Myxococcota_A; class Bradymonadia; order UBA7976; family UBA1532; genus JBMYRY01. The sequence goes on along the minus strand of JBMYRY010000044.1, from coordinate 4,862 downwards.
ACAAGCCCAGCCCTCCGAGCCGGACCGACCGGCGCGGATTCAGCGGGCTGTGGAACCCATTTATCCGTCATCGGCACGTCGAGATGGTATTGAAGGCTTTGTGTTATTGAGACTGCAGATTGATATTGATGGACGTGTAACCAACGTAGATATCGTGGACTCCGAGCCAATCGGTGTCTTCGAACAAAGTGCACGCGATGCAGCTCGGAAGTTTAAATTCGAACCCTCAAGAGCCGGAGGGCGTTTTGTACCTGTCACAATTGAAAAAAAAATCTCGTTTAGGCTGCAATGATTACCACGCTATTGATTTTCACGCTGTTAAGCGCGCCGAGTATTCAGAGTTTACTAGACGCGAAAGACTGGACCGCTGCTGAGGCTCTGCTCTCTTCGCTTCCGGAACAGCAGAGACCGCTTGCCGAAGGCATGATTGCTCAAGGGAAAGGTCAGTCGGCAAGGGCGGCGCGCGCTTTCGAACGCGCACTCACCTTCACGCCTGGACGAGCCGAACTCCATCTTCGGGCTGCCTATGCCTACCTTCGACTTGAAAAGTTTGAGGCTGCATTCCGTCATATTCAAGTGGCAAAATCGCTTGGTTCCGTTGTCACAACCATGCCTTTGCTAGAAGCCAGAGCACTCGAAGGACTTGCAAGGGAGCCGGAGGCGTATCGTATTCTCAAGCATGGGTGCGAAGCTAAGAATACGAGCATCAAAGTGTGCCTTGAGTTAGCGCTCTTCGCTCGTAAGCGGTTGTTAGTGAGTGAAATCCGGACGACTGTCCAAAAGATACTCGCGCTACAACCTGATACCGATGAATTAAAACTCGTGTTCAATCTATTGGCCGATGACCAAGAAAGCCTGCCGGTCTTAGAGCAAATTGTATTTCGATTTCCAAACATACCCGCTTTGAGGGGCCTCTTGGGGTATGTGTACGCGGGGCACCAATTGTGGCACAGTGCTGCCTATCATTTTGAACAGGCATGGGTTCAAGGTGAGCCTTATGCATTTCAAGCGGCAGATCAGTATCGGATGGCAGGTCGGTATCGTGATGCTTTAAGAATGAATGGGATGGTCTCAGAAAGTGAACGGCGAGGGATTCAACGGCTTTCAATTCTATTTGAACAGAAGAAATATGCGCAAATCACTGTGACCAATCAAACCTTTACAGATTTAGGATCCCGGTACCGGTTGGCTTATGCCCATTATGCAATTGGTGATTACGCAACGGCTCAACGGTATGCCAGGGCGCTAAAAAAGACGGCGTATGCCGACGAGGCGCAAGTCTTGTTACGAGCCATTGGTGACATGTCGTTATGATCCCAGCTTTGGTCCTTATGCTACTGGTGAATTCACCGAGCGGAGACGCGTGTACACAGGTGGTCTCTGGACGAGTGGTCGACGCACGAACGAATGAACCACTTGGACGCGCAAGAGTAGAAGGTGGTGACGGTACTATTCCGGTGCGAACCGATGAGATGGGTCAATATCGTGTTGTGGGCGTATGCGCCGGTCAAGTCGAGCTTCGATTTCTTAAGAGTAATTACGATTTGCGAAGTGTTAAGCTGACCATAGCCGGCGATCATACACTCGATGTACGCCTTTACCCAATCGAGCTCCATACCGATGATGAAATGCATGTTCAGGCACCCAGGCTTAAGGCAACAGACACTCGATCTGTAGCAGCACTCGAAGGTGAAGACCTCTTACGGACGCGGGGGGAGAGCCTGGCAGACGCATTATCGAATCTGCCCGGCGTAAACGTATTAAGAAATGGTACCACTGCGAAACCCATTGTACGAGGTCAGTATGGCAGTCGGGTGTTGAAGCTATATGACGGGGTACGCCACGAAGGTCAGGATTGGGCGTTAGATCACGGTCCGGAGATAGACACTTTCGCAGCCGGTTCAATGAAGGTGGTCAAGGGCTCTGCGGGCGTTCGATACGGACCTGATGCAATTGCCGGAGTGCTGTTGATCGACCCGCCCAAGCTTTTGAAGGAACCAGGAGTCGCAGTCCATACACATACCGTAGGTGCATACAACGGACGCCGCGGAACGGTAGCAGCTCGGCTCGACGGAAACCACCGTTCGATCCCGGAGGTCTCATGGCGTATTGATGGCAATTATAGTCGTGGTGCTGGGTTAGATACCCCGGATTACCCATTGGACAATACAGGCGTGGAGGAGAGTAATCTAGGTGGGATCATCGAGTACGAAAACTCAATCCTCACGGCAAAGTTGTCATATCGAAGAAATGAAAAGACGAATGGCGTTTGTTTATGTGTTCGTAATGAAGCGACCTCGGATTTTGAAGCCACGCTTCTGCGATCAAGACCGGTCAATAGCGAACTCTACGAAGCTGACTATGAGATTGAACGGCCATTCCAGTACGTGATGCATGAGACATACCTGGCTCGCCTACGATTAATTCTTCCAACCGTTGGCGAGATTGAAAGCACCTATGCGTTCCAACTCAATGACCGGGCTGAATATGACATCATTCGCAGCGCGGGTAACTATCCTCAATTTATGTTCGAGTTACAAACACACACCCTGGCGTTGTCCTTTAAACACCTTCCGATTGAGAGAAAGGGTTTGCCTCGCTTCGAGGGTGAACTTGGGGTGAGCGGTATGATTCAGGACAATTATTACCGTGGATTACCGTTACTCTCAGACTATCGTTCTGTGGGGGGCGGTGTTTTTGCTATCGAGCGACTTATCCTTGGAGACCTAGAAATAGAAGGCGGGATTCGCTACGACCACGAAACACGCCAGGCGTACATTCCCGAAAACACTTACGAAAGTCTATTGCGAGAAAAGCGAATCGAACCTAGCCGCTGTGATCCCCGGGAGAATACAGCCCGTTGTGAGTCCACATTTAATGCCACGACCGTTTCCTTGGGCGGACTACTCAGATTCTCGGAGTCATACGTCGCTAAGCTTGATTTATCCTCCGCGACACGGATGCCTACGATTGATGAGCAGTATATCAGCGGCACCTCTCCTTCGTTCCCGATTATGGCGCGTGGTTTAGCTGAGCTTGGACCGGAGACGAGTTGGAGCTTGAGTGGCACTTTGGAAGTAGACCTGTCCTGGGTATCAGCTGAGCTCTCTGTATACGGAAACTTCATTAACGATTACATCTATCTGAGTCCTGAGTTGCGAGACGATGGGACTGTACGTACCGACGTTTTGATCAATGGTCGGTTTCCTCGATTTGCTTATCAAGCGATTGACTCGATTTTTCATGGGGCCGATCTCAATGCGAAGTTCCGGTATCAGTCGGTTGATCTCTTGCTTCAGGGCTCTGTGGTACGTGCATTCGAGGTCGAAACTCAAGAATTCCTGCTCTTCATTCCCTCGGATCGGTTTCGCACCGAATTGACCTACAATTTACCGGAAGCTGGTGCCATTGAAGAACCATATGTGTCTGTCAATGCCCAGTTTGTAGCCAGGCAATATAATGTATCACCTGACGCAGATTTTGCGCCTGTACCCGATGGCTACATACTCCTTGGTGCCCGGATGGGGACGGCCTTTAAGGTTGAACAACAGCGGTACACCTTGGGGGTTGAAGTGCAGAATGCTCTAAATACTCGATATCGAGATTACACGAGTATGCTCCGTTATTATGCTGACGAAGCTGGGCTACAGGCGTTTCTACGGTTTGGTACAGAAGTTTCACTTTAGCATTTACGGATTGGCGAATGTTTAGTCCTAGCCTACCGATGCGGAGGGTCCGTAACGAATCGTAGACGCTTGTCAATCGATTGAAATATGTGGGACCATCAACACATTGGGGGGATGTCGAAATGGGGGGAGCCATGTCTGAGAATGTAAGCATCCGGGAAGTCTCCTGGGTTGATATATTCTTTTTGGGATGTCTTGGTGCTGGTGTTCTATGTGGATGTTCCACAGATTCTACATCCGATACAGTTGATGCACAGGTTGTTGAGGGTGATGCCCTCATGGCAGACGCGCAAACCAACACCGATATGGACTTAATCAATGACATGTCAGTGTATGATGTCTCGTTCGTAGATGGAGAGATCCAAGATGCGTTTGTTGCGGATGCTACTCTTGGAGACGCTCAGGCAAGCGATCTGTCCATGATGGACGCTGATGTGCAAGATGCGAACTTTGTAGACGCGGAGCCTGAAGAGCCTAGTTGCGTACCGCCGGTGTCACGGCTTCAATATGAGGTTTGGCCGACGGTCTTTGAGGGTCGATGTACACTGTGTCATTACGAGGGGGGCAGTGCCGATCAGCATCCCAGTGATATTGATTTCGTTCTGAGAGATCCGTCAGAACCAGGGCGATTTGAAACATCCACCGATGTGCACGCGCACAATCTCGAGTTGATAATTGCGAATCGCCTAGATGCGTTTGGTGAACCCTATCTACTGCGTAAGGTGAGCGGTGCGATCCCGCATGGTGGTGGTGCACTGCTAGACATGAGTTCGATTGAGTACCAAGCCTTAGAGGCACTGTACGAGCAGTACGACCTTTTTCAAATGGAGATCTGTGAGGATGACCATGAGGAGTCGGTCAGTCATCAACAAGTGATGGAACGTGTTGAGTTAAGAACGGCTGAAGAGACGTTTCGTGCCTTTACTGTCCAGGTTTTGGGGCGCTTGCCGACCACTTTTGAGCGAACACAGATTCGAAGAGGTAATGTTCAAGGGCCAATGCTATCTACTGATACGGATGCTCAGCCTAGTTCGCGAAACAGCGACGATGGTGCCTCATTGAGTGCGGCGCCAGCTAAGTCTCAAATGACCGTTGTTAAGCAGTTGATTGATGGACTGAGTCAGGATAGTGCTTTTCGGCATTGGCTCAAAGATCAGTGGAATGATGTTTTTATGT
>JBMYRY010000043.1:0-11031 GCA_049602795.1 Bradymonadia bacterium | reverse complement strand
TCAAGGCGTTGCGTAGATGGTGTTTGGGAGAATACCTGCGTACCCGCGTTGGCTCTTGGCGCGGATGTAAGTTGCGATGGTAGAGACCAGGATTGCGATGGGCGTCTCGATGAGGCTTTCCCGATACGAACGACTTTATGTGGCCGGGGAATTTGCCGCGCGGAAGGAAATTCTTCATGTGCGCAGGGCACAATCACGGATAGCTGTGAACCAAATCAAGCCGTCGGGGACGACTCACTCTGTAATGGGATAGATGAGGATTGTGATGGTGCTGTGGATGAAGGTTATCGCGGTGGCATGGTTCAATGTGGTATCGGAGCGTGCGAAAGTAGTGGGATCGCTGTTTGTCTGAATGGGTCTGTGGAAAGTAGTTGCGAGCCCGGTGCCCCTCGGGGTAACGACCAAAGTTGTGATGGCATTGATGATGACTGCGATGATCGAATTGATGAGGGTAATGTCGCACAGCCTACAATTTGCGGCGAGGGCAGATGTCAGCGAACAGGGGAAGCTCGTTGTGAACAAGGGCAGCGAATAGACACCTGTCAACCAGGCGAGCCCCAAGAAACGGACGCCATGTGCAATGGTGTTGACGATGACTGTGATGGTCTCGTGGACGAAGACTTTAGCCAATTCATGGTCACATGCGGCGACGGCGCGTGTACGCGAGAAGCACCCGCACGATGCGAAGACGGTCTTTTGGTGTCCGATTGCGTCGAGGGTGAACCACGTGAAGATGATGGCACTTGCGACAGCATCGATGATGACTGTGATGGACGTGTAGATGAGGATTTTCAAGTCTCGCCGGTGACATGTGGCGTGGGTGCATGCGAACGTGACGGGGAGTTGACCTGCGATGCGGGCTCACCGGTGGAGGTATGTCGACCAGGTATACCCAGTGCCACCGATGATGTGATCTGTGATGGCGTAGACGCAGATTGTGATGGCATTGTGGACGAAGACTGTCCCGATCGTCCGACGGATAGCGGACTTGTTTCATTGGATGGTGGTGTAAGTACGGATGGCGACCTTTCAGACACGGGCAGTGGTCTAGATTTAATGCAGCCGCCCCCCGTTGATTTTGGTACTGGGTTTTATTGCACCGATGGCGGTTTATGTATTGACGGCGCCTTTGAATCCGCTTGTGACTCGGGACGGGATTGTGGTCCATCCATCGCCGATCCACGAGAGCTATATCAGCCCGTAGAGAGTGGTTGTGATTGTGCACAGGGACAGAAAGTGCCCTTTACGTGGATTGGTGCGTTGGTTTGTGCTTTATTGGGGCTCCCAAGGCGGCGATTCAGGGGCTAACTCATTGTTCTCTGACGTCAACGTATCGAAGAGGTAGGTAAATGAAAGCTGTAGACATTCCTCAGGCGGATAGCCTGAGCAGGGTGCGTGAACTCGTTCAGTCTGTGAAATTTGGTGCGGTGGATGTAGCGCGGCTTCAGCGTGTCATGACGTTGCACCCAAGGCATGTTGGTTACCATCTGCACGCAGCCCGTATTTTGAACTGGTTAGTCAAGGAAGACGGTGAATGGTCGCTGACTAGTACCGGTAATGCGTTACTGTCCACGGTCTCGGGATCGCAGGAAGAACGCTCGATTTTTAGACAGTCTATTGAGGCAAGCGATTTCTTGAAGGTTGTGGCGCCTAACCTGTTTGGAGAGGAAGAACCCCCTCAGGATTTGTTGTCAGTCCGTATTCAAGAGGTTGCTCAGATTGCACCCGCGACCGCACGCCGTAGAGCATCTACGCTGCTGAGGTGGCGGACTCAGAGCCTTCCGGTGAAAGCGAGGCTCGCGTCATTTCAGTTCGATGAACATGATGATGAGGAGGCTGCAGGTTCAATCGAATTGCATTCAATTGAGGTATCCAACTATCGGCTATTGCGGTCTGTTCGATTCGAAATGGCGCAGTGCGCGGTATTGACCGGTCATGGGTCGACAGGGAAGAGCACCTTGATGGATACAATTGCGTTTGTCCAAGATGCACTTTGGGGAAGCCTTGACAAAAGCCTTGGTAAGCGAGTTCAGAGCTTTGAGGAGATCCTTTGGTTCGGTGAAGGTACGAGTTTTGCGATCGCGTTCGAGTTTCGCTTACCAAAGTCGGTTAGATATGACTTGAGTCGTGCTCGATACGAATTGGAAATAGGGCGAAACGAAGATGGGGAAGTTGGTCTTGTAAAGGAGAACTTTTTCCTACGCCCACGGGATATTGATCCTAATGAAGTCGTTCATAGCTCTAGTCCGAAGGGCTGGCGAAAAGTTTTCGGCACGAACGTGGATGGGCAGACACGATTTGGCTCTGAGCACCCTGCGAGCCGAAAGTCGACCTCAGCCAATGGTGGACGGCAAATGCTCGGATTATCGTCATTACCTGAAGATGGAGAACGATTTCCTGCTGCCCTTCAGATCCGTAGATTCTTGAAGGACGAAGTCATTTTTGTGAGCCTAGAACCCAAAGCAATGATGAGTCCAAATCCCGACGGAGTTCAGTTGATGGCGCCTGACGGGCGAGGTTTTGTGGCGGCATTAGCAGCACTTTATCAGGCAAACCAGGAACATTATGAAGAATGGCAAGCACACGTCTTGGAAGCGATGCCAAAGGTTGAACGGTTTGACTTTCTGGGGGAAGGCGCATCGCTGACACTGATGGCGCATATGAAAGGTGGTTTCTCCATCGATGCAGCACAGTTGTCTGTGGGAGAACGGAGAGTGATGGGGCTTGCTTTACTGCCATACCAGTTTGCTAATGGCGGTCTGGTTGTCACCGAGTGTCCCGAAGAGGGGCTTCACCCATCGATGATCGAAGCCGTTGCTCAAGCACTTAATCGTGGTGGTCGTATCCAGTTACTTATGAGTACCCATTCACCGAACTGGGTTGGTGTTGTGCCCTTGGAACGAATCAGAGTGTTTCAGCCAGAGGCGGGGGGCATACGGATTCTAGTGGGACCGCAGCTCGACCTGATCGAAGAACTCGATGAACGCATTGGGTTACCCTTGGTCTTTGCTTCAGGGATGCTGAACTAATGGATGACTTACTCATTTTAACGCCAAATGGGCGATGGACAGCCTTTTTGGAGGAGTTTCTTGGTCGCTCTTTACATCTGGGCATCAGAGACATTCGTTTCTCAAGCGTCAGTCTTGCCGTAGGACAGGAGGGGTTACTTCAGGGGTTTGGGGTACCACTATCTGCTCTACGAAAAAGTCGATTTGAGCATTGCTTGATCGTCATCGATGAAGATCGAAGCAATGATGAGCAGTTAACAGAGTTAACCCACGCCTTGCATTCGGTGTGGGGGGAGAATGCGGCTCTGGTTGTTGCTCAGCCATCGGTTGAGTCTTGGATGCTTGAAGGTCATAGGGCATTTTCACGAATTCCCCAGTTGCGTGGTATTGACGTGAGACGATGGTTCGCGGAGACGGGGGTTTGGCCGCTTGGCACTGATACGCCGGATCAACCAAGGCATGCTCTTGAGGCTCTGTTTTCTGCCTTCCGTATAGAGCCCTCGAATGCTCACTATCGATTAATTGGACGACATTTCCCGATTCGCCTCGATACGATCACGTCCAGCTCCTTTCGTCGTTTAATTGTTCAGTTAGGTGAATGGTTCCCCGGTTAATTGCCTATCGAATGTGGATGGTCGTCACTCTTGTTCATGGCCCTTTGAATTACCCAACCATTCTCGTGGTCGCAGGCGTATCCAATCCCAATCGGGGCGGTGGGGTCACCATTCGGTGTGATGACCAGAGATCACTCATTGTGGTGCGCGACTGATGGAAACTTCACTTAGGTCGACGCAGTAGTCGTTCCAATGCGCTGGGTGTCGAGAGAAAACGGTAAGGGCTACCAAATCGTTTCCACACAGCCGTATAGGGAATTTAAACTACCGATTTCTATGTTGTCCTGTTCATAGACCATACACACGGATAAACGCGATTGGATATTAGATGGACAAGGGGTCCGTTTGATCCGACGGTTTGAAATCTGTACGGCAACGGAAGCCAGTTTACACTTGAGATTCTTCTTTGTGATGATCCGGTGTGAGTTGTTTCGATATTGGACGTCACCCAATGTAGAAAAATTGAACACGTTCTTGAGCAGGGGGAAGCGTCCACTCGTGGATGATTGATTCGCATTGGCGGCAATCGATGTGCTTAACCGTGCTTTGCACTTCGGAAGAATAACGCTGCACCAGACAAAATTCTGACGTCCGACTCAACTGCTTGCTGTCGTCACAATGTGTAACACTGTGTAACACCAAGTGTGACACTTTCCGTCCTAGCAGCCCCGATTTTATGCATATTTTCTTCGATTTTGGTTGGCCCGTTTCGTGCAAATCCATCGTTGTAACGACAGCACAGATTTACCAATAGGAGTTAAACCATGAACAGTTCAGTGACCGAAACTTTCTTAGCTTTCGAAAAACTTCACCTCTCGGAGACACGATCGAACCGGTCTTACGAAGATGCGAATGACGACCAATTGTTGAAAGGTTGCGTCTTTGATCATCGAGAAGCGCGAACAGAGTTTTTTCGCCGTTACGAATCCTACATTCGAAGTGTGGTGCGAAAAACAGTGTACAAGTATTGCCAGTCAGTAGATCTCATCGTTGTAGAAGATCTTGTTCAAGAGGTTTTCGTTGCACTTCTTGCGAATAATTGCCGCCGTTTAAGGATGTTTAAGGGAAAGAACGGATGTCCACTGCGGGCTTGGGTAAGGGTCATTGCCATGCGAACCACCGTCAGCCAAATGCGTCGGTGGAAACATCACGCAACGCTGCCCGGTGAGGAGAATTCAAGTGGTTCTCTTAAGGTGACAGATGACAGCAATCGACCGGATACGGCGTATGAGCGACAATTGGACAAGCAACGTTCTAGTTTGATTTTTGAGTTGGTTGAATCTCTATCGCCCGAAGATCGGGAACTGTTCAACCTGATCTATATCGATGAAGTACCGGTGCCCGAGCTCACGGAAAGGCTTAACATACAACGAGGCGCACTATACATGAGGAAAAATCGGGTGATCAATCGGTTGCGTAGACAAGCGGACCGTAGAGGATTAGTCAACGCGCTCTAAAAGCCCTGAACGGTCAGTCCGAACGAGACGGTCTTCCACTGGGTTTTGAACTTACCTTCGTTTGCAGCAACGCCAGGACTTGGCTCTCCGTTCACTTCGCAAAACTCGGGACATGGTCGCAATGGGCGTTGCTGGTAGACGGCGCCCTGGCCTTTTCTCACTTCAATGTCCTTTTGAAAGGCTTCACTAAAGGCGATGCTGAGACCAATCTTCAACCCATCGTCGGCGTGAACGCCTGATGGACTCATGAACCAACTGGCGCCGAGTCCGTATCCCATTCGCTCATCTGCAGGGAAGTCGAGGTGGGCATAGGCCGTTGGTGCAGCAGCGGACTCCCAAAAGCCACCAGCGCTCAATTCGATAGCGCCGGGTTCGAGCCAGTAGCTACCACCGAGTCGCAAGCTGACCGTGTCTTCCCATTGCTTTTCGATCACAACGTCTTGTAGTTGGAGAGGTTCCTCTCCAACAAGGACTTCAGCGATGTCACTGACCGCGGTTACCTCACCATTGAGCTTTGCATCGTACTTCTTCAGAGAAGACCATTGCTCAAACAGGGCATCAAACTCAATGTCAAAGAGTTCATGGCGGCCTTCCATTTTTCGATAGCGAATGCCGAGTCTGAGGTGTGCTGGTAGATCTAATTCTAATGCTGCGCTTGTCTCTGAGACTTCCACCAATTGACCTAATTCATCAGGCACTTCTACTGCCGCCGTGCCAGCTGGTCTAAGTCGAATGGGCAGTGGCCGGGCTGCGACTGCTAACTCAACAGCAGGTGTCGGGCGCCACCAGCCACCGATGATGCCAGACAAGGTGCCCTTATCTTCGAGTCTCAGTTCGGTATTGACATCGAACGGGAATGGTTCGAGAGACGGCGTGCGTCCGCTTTTGCGGGGATCCGCATCCACAGTGATTGCGAAATTAAGGCGCGGTACCTGGACATACTGAGCAGTCAAGCCTACCCCGAAGGTATCGGTCCCATATGCGTACGATAGACCGTAATAGATGAGCAGGGTATCAAGTTCATCGAGTAGATACCGCGTACTCTCGGCATCGGTAAACTTCGTGTGTCCAGTTGTGTTGGGTCCATTGACCGTAAAGGCGATGACCGAGCTATTTGCGCCTTTCCCTGCATCTTGATTCAGGTTGTAAGCCAATGAGGCAAAAATACCTAAAGGAAAGAATGGTTCTGTATTTTTGGCTTCGTCCAAGTACTTGGGCTCATTGTCCGCTTCAATTGGATTGAGTCGCGCAAAGGATGAATTGACGATCAAAAAATTGTGGTTGTATTGAAACAAAAGACCCCTGATTTTAGAAAGACCACCTGGGTTCAATACGGCAGCAGTTCCGTCATCCACTCGTGCGGCCACGGCTCCACCTCGAGCGACCGAGCGCGTGCCAAGTTCGGGGACTTCAAATCCTGCTGAATTGCTCTCCGTCGGGAGTAGGAATACGCATGACGTTAGAATGAGAAACGATGTGAATTTATGGGTCATCTCAGCCTCCAAATGAGACCATAAGATGGCACACAGGATGAATTTGGGCAAGCAGCGTGATGTGAATGCTTACATCAATTTGATGACACAATAGCCACGCGTATTCGACTTGGCACTTGAGGCACCATTGGAGAAAGGCGGATAGATGTAGGCAGCGCGGTTCTCACATGTGAGGTGTGGCGAGTTGTCCTCGAGGTGGTTTCTAGACGAGGTTAGATCCCTGTATCCTGGGCTTCCGTTTCAGCATCAGGGGCTGGTGTCTCTGCATCTGTTGCCATGCCCATGTCAGACACACCAGCATCTGATGTGTCGGGTGTCTGGGCATCCATTTCTTCATTTGGCAAAGGCAGACCACAGTTTTCTATGGAAACGCCTGAGGGCAGTTCAGTGTATTGGTTGAGTGACATTTGACCGATTTGGACCTGATCATTACCCGTGTTTAAGAACAGAATGTGACCCTTCTGCCCCGGTTCGGGGAGACACCCAGGACCGAGGATGATGGATTGACGATCGCCGGTGAGTGCGGGCTCAAAGATTTCTTCACTGTCGATGGAAAGTTGTCTCCCGGTCGTATCAAGGAAGACAGGGGCACCTCGGTTGTAGGCCACCTGTTGTGCGGTTACTTGCCCTCCACCACCGGTGAAGCCTCCACCACCGGCGCTCATGCGCCATTCCAGCTTCACGGCAACGACATCGACTGCGGGTTGAATGTGGAACTGCTTGTAAGCAGGTACAAATTCATTAAGTCCAGGAATACCAGAAGTTGATTTGCCCTCTACGAGATGCGGTACACCCGAGCGAGAGGTGATAGCAGCGAAGTTCGAATAAGGCATCGAGCGTTCGCAATCAATGAGCCCGTGATTCTCCAAAATACTCTCGACGCGTTCCGCGGTTTCGGCATCCAATTGACTTGCTTCATCGAGCAGGATTTCTGCAGCATCGTTATGGGTGCTTGCGAGTCCGAAGCGATCGAGCATGTTAAACGCGAGCCGGTCTGTGACCTCGGCTCCAAGTGCACTTCTCAGACTCCAAAGCACCGAACCGATGATTTCTCCTTGAGCATGAACTTCATCGGCAGTGTCCTCCGGACAGCTTCGGAAGGACGAAAGATCTCGTAGACCAAGACCCATCACGCCCACATATCTCCCAATTCGAGGGTCACCAGAAATCGTCGCGGCGAAGTAATCCGCGAGACCTTCGTTCATGGACCGAGAGGAATTATCTAAGCCATATTGGTCCAACACCGCTGGGGTTTGTAGTCGGCTTGTACCGACGACCGCGTGGGTGTACTCGTGATAGATGACACGGCTGTCATAGGCGAAGTCTTTGTCGCCTTGGAAGAAAATAATGCTGTCCGAATCCCTTGGGGGTAATCCAAACTGCGCGGCGAATTGTTGCCAACTTTCACGTGGAAAGAACGCAGCGTTTGACAATCCCACCCATCCATCTGGACCAGGCATCAAGAAGGGCAGCGGCGGATCCGTTTTGACCTGTACATTGACAAGCGCTGGGAGAGAGAAATCGAGTGCCTCAAAGCCAAACGTACCCTTGAAGTAGTCATGCGCGACGTTCACATGGTGATACATCATGACTTCTGCAAATAGATCATTGGGATCACTGTCGTCGCTCGGTGGCGTTACCGAAAGGTAGTGTCCATCTTCATCAGGGCGAACGACTTGAGTCTCTTTACAGAGACTCACGGTGATTGCCACCGGACCGAAGTTGGGCATGGCGGTCACGCCGCCTTCTTCGTTGAGACAATTGAAGACGGCAACCCAATCACTCGTGAGGCGACCATCGATAGAGTTTGGGCGCTCCATGGTTACTTCACTCACAACATTATCATCCGTGACGGGGTCATTTAGGTAGACACGCGCTCGAGGTTGCTCGGCGGCAACAGACACAGCCATGTCGTTTTCAACGGTGGTCGACATGTCCATTGGTGCCGGTAGTGGCAAAGGGTCAGCGCTAGGCTCGCTGCTGTCGCCGCAGGCAAGAAGCAGGGCAACACCCCCAAGGTAAGTAAATCCATTACGTAGTATTACATGCATCATTAGTTTATCGTCCGTTCAATCAAGCCAATTAGGTGACCACTGTTTAGGTCCACTCGTGCCGTGAAATGTTTGAGCCGCGCGGGCGATGTGATTTCGAACTCTGCTATCGGGAAGAGTTGGTCGCCGACCAGAAGCCAGCCTCTTTGTGGTGTCGTAGACACGTGTAGATCGGCCGTATGATTGAGCGTTTTCAAGTGATTATCCACGACTCTCTGAGCACGCGTGATGTTTACTCGCATGGCGCGATGGGCGCTAATGTTTGGTAATCCGAGGTTAATTGAGGTTATTCGGCGCGCGTCATCAATGAGTACAACCACATCTCTATCGAGGATTCGTAGATCATTGATAACTGGTGCAAGGGTCAACCGGGTCCGTTTGGCATTGACCTGTTTGCTCAACTCTTGCCATTGGACCTGCGCATCGATTGCCAAATGTGGACCAAGCTGTCGAAGCACGTCATCGGTATGCCATGCGTTGGGCAAAATGATTGCTGGAATTTGTGTTCGTTGAATCTGTCCCGTGGCGGTTGTTCTCAAGATGCGAGTAAATCCATCATTGAGTTGGGGGGGACGATGAGTGGATGTTTGCGCGGTCCCCAGAAACGGAGCGCATACGAAAACTAGGATTGTGATGAGTCGCATTGCTCTATTGCCTCTCGTTAACTGTTTTGTGTTCTGTACGTCTGTCGTCTTGACTTGAGTAAAATATTGTCATGATGGCGAGCGATTTTCTTAACCTGACCGATGGTCAAGATCCCCGCAGATCGAAAGATAGTCTCGAGACACCGAAAACTGGAGTAGGTCAGTGAGTCGGTCTGACGAAGACAAGTCGGAGCAAGATTGGGATGTATTTCTCAGTAGTCGCAGTGGTGCTTCAACCTCATTGACGAGCACGAACCCAATTCTAGACGCCATGAGGTCTATACTTCGGATCCAGTCCTCAATGTCAGTATTTGAGATAGGTGTGATGTCCGACAACATTTGAGTGAGTCCCAAAATGTCCTTTGTTTCGAGGGTTGAAAGTGTACGTCGGACGAGCGGTACATCTTTAAACTCGAACTTACCGGTCTTCGTTAATTGGAGGCATCCATTGAAGAGATCTCTTAAGTGCGAGACTCGTTCCTGAAATTTACTTGGATGAGTAGCCAGAAAAAATGCAGGCTTGGACTTGAACAACATTCGTGCAGCCATGAATTTTTGTTCAATTGCTGACAACTTGTCGATGCCTGGCCCGAGTACGAGCGCGGGCGTCATGCGATGCACCTGAGCGATTGCGGCTGATTCTGTGGAAAACCAAACCATTGGGAGAGGTAGCCGCAATCGAGACGCTACAGCCATAAAGACGGACGGGATGGTACTGGGTCCAAGAGGTTCTGGGCGACTGAAGCTATATGCCTTGTCTTCCAGGGCATAGGTCTTGATGATCGCAGGCGCCAGAAGATTAAAGACCTCCGTGATGATGGGTCGCATGGATGTTGGTGTGAGCATTTTCCACATTGTTTGGGTGAAATGCGGCATTTCTCGAGCACGACCGTCTCGTGGTGGATCGGTTTGATTTAACTCTGCATGCCCAAGCGCAGCTAGCGTGTTTTGAACCAGCGCAGCACTCTCGTTGAGTCCAAAGGCCCTCAACGTAATGAAGAGCTCTTTGTAGTGGAGGATCTTTAAGGGCGCATCGTTTAGCCCGTTATAATGGATGTCCAAAGCATTGTTTAGTTCGCCCTTGGAGCGATAAATCGCGAGTAATTGCTTATCGATTTCGCTCACTTTTGGTGCGTGCGCACGAGCGACTTGAAGGGCTTGGATCGCTGCGTCATCATTACTGAATTTGGTCAAGTTTAGAGTCGCCAGGTTCTGAGCGAGTTGAAAAATAACCCGAGAATCAATCCCATGATTAATCGCTCTCGCCAAACACTTTCGGTAATATCTATCTTGGCGTTCATAATCTTTGTCATTGGTGATTACTTCGTCAATCGCCTGTATGGCCTTTACGAGTGTGGGATCGGCATCGAGGGCCTTGTCAAATGCTCTCACTGCAGCAATATGGTCGCTGAGTTTGTCGCGCTCGATTACACCCATTGCATAAAGATACTTACCCTTTAATGTATTTTCGCTTGCCAGTGACGCAAGCTTCTTTAAGACCTTTGATGATTTTGCCCACTCTTCTGATTTTTGATAGGCATCGAGCAATTTGCTCAGGATGACTCGGTCATCGTTTTTTGTCTCAAATGCTTTGTAGTAAAATCGAGCAGCCGCTTTAGGGTCAATGTCCAGAATGATATCGCCGGCATCGAGTAACAGTGCCCTTCGAATCATGGGATCGTTTTCAATGAGTGCCGACTCATTGAGAAGCAAAGCTACAGACTCGAATTGCTCATCTTTCTTAAGAAACTCAATCGCCTTCTG